>JBBFLK010000008.1 GCA_037479115.1 Anaerohalosphaeraceae bacterium
TTAATCTGGCCAAAAACCGGGTGCCGGACCCGCGTCCGTTTGAAAATGAAGACCTTCACTATATGGTCCGCGGCTACCTGCCCCGGTAAGAAAACAAAAAGCAATACAACGAACGGATGAGGGAAATGAAAAGACTGTACCGAACAGGCCTGTTGTTCTGCGCGGGACTGACTGCTGTGTTTGGGGCCGTTGCTTCGGCCGCTCCTTCCCGCCCATACACTTGTCTGACTGCATTGGAGGGCGATTGGAATCAGGATTGTACAGTCAATCTGGAGGATTTTGCCCTGCTGGCCTCCGAATGGCTTCAAACACAGCAGAAAGCCCATTTGGAATCGATAGCACCGCAGTGGCTCTCCTCCGTTGTGAAAGTCGGGGCTCAGCTTCCATATCTCGAATACGAAGCGGAAGAGGCCCAGACGAATGCCTCTCTCATCGGTCCCAACCGAACCTACCTGACTCAGGCCGCAGAGGCCTCCGGACGCAAAGCCGTCAGACTCACGAATACAGGCCATTTTGTTGAGTTCACCCTCGCCGAACCGGCCAATGCGATGGTCCTTCGCTTCTGCATCCCGGACTCCGCCGATGGGGCCGGCGCCCAGCACACCCTCAGTCTTTATCTGAACGACATTCACCACAGCGATTTGCTCCTGACATCCGCCTACAGCTGGGTGTACGGGGCTTATCCCTATACCAACAATCCTTCCGACGGCAGTCCGCACCACTTCTTCGATGAAACCGCGGTGCTTTTTGGACAAGTCCTCCCGTCCGGCACACGGATACGCCTGCAGAAGGACGCCGGCGATACGGCCCCTTATTACCTGATTGACCTGATCGAATTGGAACTGGCGGATGAGCCGCTGCCGAAACCGGCGGATTTCCTTTGTCTGACCGATTTCGGTGCGATTCCCGATGATTCCATCGACGACACACAAGCCCTTCGAAATGCCGTTGCGGAGGCCCAGGCACAAGGCAAAGGGTTGTGGATTCCGCCCGGCCGGTTCCTCATCACCGACCGAGTCAACCTTGAAAATGTCACGCTGCGAGGAGCGGGGATTTGGCACTCTCTCCTGCAGGGACTTAACGTCCGACTCTACGGCCGCGGAGGCACCATCATCCTGTCCGATTTCAAAATCGACGGACTGAGCACCTATCGAACGTCCGGCCAGCGCACCGGCATCGAAGGACGATTCGGCCCGGGCTCACGCATCGAGCGGGTCTGGATTGAGCATACCGAAGCCGGCATCTGGGTCAGCGGACCCAGCGACGGACTGACCATCACCGGCTGCCGCATCCGAAACACCTTTGCCGACGGGCTCAACCTGGCCTTCGGCGTGACCAACACCGTCGTGGAGCACTGTTCCGTCCGCAATACGGGCGATGACGGGCTGGCCATGTGGTCTTATACACAATGGGGCCCCGGACCCAACCAGAATAATCTGTTCCGAAACAACACCATCCAGCTGCCTATGCTGGCCAATGGCATCGGCCTTTACGGCGGCACGGCCAACGCCGCTGACGGGAACTGGATTCGCGATACCGTCGTCAACGGCGCCGGCATCCAGATTGCCAACCGCTTCTCCTCCTATCCTTTCGCCGGTACAACCCTCATTCAGAACAACCGACTCGAACGCACCGGCAGCCGCAGCATCGACTACAATATCAACATCGGGGCCGTCTGGCTTTTCGCATACGACGGAGACATCACCGCTCCGGTTCGGGCCGCCTCCAATCAGCTCCTGGACAGCACGTATCAGGGCATCCTCCTGAGCGGTTCCTCTTCCGCCAGACAGATTACCCAAACCCGTTTCGAAACCGTTCACATCGGAAAAGCCGGAACGTACGGCATTGAAACCGCCGCCGCCGGCAGCGGATATTTCGAATATGTTTCCGTCCAAAATGCCGCCGCCGGAGGCCTGCTCCAAACGAATCCGAATTTTCAGATTACACGCGGACCCGGAAACACAGGATGGTAGCCGATTCAAAAAAACGATATAATTAGAAACCATTAAGGAAAGGGTGAATGTATGAAAAGAATCAATCCAATTTTCCTGCTGACATGTCTTCTCTTACCCGCAGCTCCCCTGAAAGCTCTCACGCCCTCTTTAGACGGCATCTTAAGTGAATGGACAGGCCCGGAAGCGGTGTTTCTAGGCAGTCAGCCAGGCATCGGAACAGGCAAATACACCCTTCTGGCAACCTGGGATTCCGTTAATCTGTATCTGGCGGTGGACCGAAAAACCACCGGCCGCTATCTGGGCGATACGGCCAACACAGACGACTCATTTTTTGTGGCGATTGACATCGACGGTCAGCCCAACAGCGGCGGTGCCCAGGACGGCTACGGCATCCTGTACTTTTCCGGTCCGATGCGTCCGGACTTTATCTACTGCTATGCCGGCGGTTCGGGCTGGTATGAAACCTGCAACTGGACCGGCAGCGGCTGGAATTGGAACGGCTGGACCAATGCCGGCACCTATTACGGCTGGGCCCCATCCAACCCGGATGACGAACTGATTATTCCGCTGTCCGTCATCGGCGGCTCGCCGAACGTCCGGATTTGGGCCTGGATGACCCGCGAAGGCATTTATGACACCGTCGACGCCTCCTGGCCCGCCGGAACAACCGGCTTTCGTCCGACGTTCGGCGATGGAATCATCGTCAGGCTGAACGCCCTTCGCGTCGCCTCCAATCCCAGCCCGGCTTTGTATTCCCAGGAAATCCCCGTCAGCAATTTGGTTCTTTCCTGGAAAATTCCGACGGACCCGAATGGAATGGCCGATCCCAATCTGATCGGATTTAAGGTCTATCTCGATACCGACCCCGACCCGAACATGGTCTATCAGGGCACTGTAACCTCCTGGGACAGTCAAACCCTTCGTGCGTCCTTCCCATTCGATTCCGCTCAAAAAGATACAACCTACTGGTGGCGTGTCGATACCATTCTGAACACGAGCAAGGTTATTGCGGGCAACATCTGGGTCTTTTCCACTGAGCTGAGCTCTCCAAAAATCACCAGTCAGCCCGCCTATCAGGTCGTTCCTGTCGGCGGAACAGCTTCCTTCTCGATTGCTGTTTCTTCGCCTTCTCCCGAGACCTATCAATGGTATAAGGCCGTCGAAGGCGGCCCGGACATCGCCCTCACGGAAGGCGGCAAATATTCCGGCACAAAAACGGCCGTCCTGTCCATCGCAAACGCCCAGTTGTCCGACGAAGGCGGCTATTACTGTATCGTCAACAACGAATCGAATATTCCGGCCGCTTCCGAAACAGCCCTCCTCGGCATCCGGCGCCGCATCGCTTACTGGCCCTTCGAAAACGGAAATCCCAACAGCATCGTCCCCGGCAGTCCGGCCTCCATCCTGTATGGAGACCCCGTCTTCACAACGGGCATTGTCGGAGATGCAATGGAATTTGATGCCGATGCCGATGCGCAGGACCTCCTCTATACCAATCCGGAAGAGGCATCCTATTTTGACATCTGCAACCACTCCATGACCGTTGCCTGCTGGATTAAAGCTCCCTCCGCTGCCACCTGGGGACCGATGGTTGCCCGCAACGGCGAGTTCGGCGAGGGCTGGCAGCTCCGTCACAGCGGCTTTACCCTCGACCGGGTCTGCCTGACCACCCGCGGCACCGGCAATGATGAGGGGACGCCCACCAACCGAACCGTCTATGACGGACAGTGGCATTATGTCGTCGGCACATTCGACGGCACTGTAAAGAAAGTCTATATCGACGGCGTTCTCAGCCGCGTCCACAGTGCTGATGACGGCTCGATCATTCAGGACTTTGATGCCGTATCCGGACGAATCAATCCGACCGGCTCGCCCGTTTCTCTGGCCGGACGAGTCCGCGGCGACACCGTCGGAGGCCTGATTATCGAGGGCTTCTCCGTCACAGCAGGCATTCTCGATGAAGTCGAAATCTACAACTACGCCCTCGATGCCGCAGAAATCGCCCAAAAGTACGCTGACATCACCCGCACATCGGTCTGCCCGGCACCGCTGGAGCACGACCTTAACGGCGACTGCCGCATCGATTTGGATGATTTGGCTCTCTTGGCCTCCAAGTGGCTGCTCGATACAAGCATCGCCCCGCAAAGTTAATGTCTGAGGAAATAGGATGGGGCTGTCCGCATCTTTCGAGGGGCGGACAGCCCATGAAAAAATCGTTCAACTTTTTTTGAGAGGATGGGAAAATGAAAAAAGGAATCTGGATGACAAGTTTGGTATGGTTGCTGACGGCCGTCGTACCTGTTTCGGCCTTCACACCGGTCCTGGACGGAGTTCTGAATGAATGGTCGGGCCCCGGCATTGTCAACCTGGGCACACAGCCGGGCATTGACATGGGCACCTACACCCTGCTGGCCGGCTGGGACGACAACAACCTGTACATCGCCGTCGACCGCAATTCAACCAATCGCTACCTCGGCGATGACTACTGGGCTCATGATTCATTCTTCGTGGCCATTGATATTGACGGCATCCCCGGCAGCGGCGCTTCACAGGACGGCTACGGCATCCTGTCTTTTGCCGGCACCATGCGGCCTGACTTTATCTACTGCTATGCGGGCGGGGCGGGCTGGTATGAAACCTGCAACTGGGCCGGCACGTACTGGAACTGGAACGGCTGGACCAATGCCGGCACCTATTACGGCTGGAACGAGGATTATCCCAACGATGAACTGACCATCCCGCTGTCCGTCATCGGCGGCTCGCACCAGGTCATGATTTGGGCGTGGATGACCCGCGAAGGCATCTATGACACCGTCGATGCCTCCTGGCCCGCCGGCGTCACAGGATACCGCCCTGTATTCGGGGACGGGGTGATGATCCCTGAACCGACCGCCCTGACACTGCTCGGCATAGGCGGTCTGCTGGCTGTACGCCGCAAAAAATAAGTCTGGGCCTGATTCTCCCCTTCCCGACTCCGGGTCGGGAAGGGGTTTTAAAAAAAATGCTGAAAGGCATCCAAAAATGCCCAAAAGGGTAGTTTGTTTGTTTCTTTTGTGGACGTCGGTTTCCTTATTGGCCGCTGTCCCCTCCGCACGCCCGGGCATGGGAGCCGTTCCCTACACCACAGGCACCACCTTCCGGGTCTGGGCGCCGAACGCCTCTTCCGTAGCCGTCGCCGGCAATTTTAACAACTGGAGCACCACCGCAAATCCCCTGGCTTATGAGGGAAACGGTCTCTGGTCCGCCGATGTGGAAGGAGCCGCCCTTTATCAGCAATATAAATATGTCATCAACGGCTCTCTCTGGAAAATCGACCCCCGTGCCCGCGACGTCGTCAGCTCCACCGGCAATGGAATCATTGTCAGCACCAGCCACTCCTGGACCCCCTTTACCATGCCGCCCTGGAATGAACTGGTCATTTATGAGCTGCATGTCGGGACCTTCCACGACACAAATCTTTCGGACGGAAAGCCCGGAACCTGGCTTTCGGCTATGGCCAAACTGGACCATCTTGCCGCATTGGGAGTCAATGCCGTCCAGCTGATGCCTGTGGCCGAATTTCCCGGCGATTATTCCCTCGGCTATAATCCCTGCAATCTCTTTGCGCCCGAAAGCGCCTACGGCACCCCCGCCCAGATGCGTCAGTTCATCGACGCCTGCCATCAGCGCGGCATCGCCGTCCTTCTGGACGTTGTGTACAATCACTGGGGGCCGACGGATTTGGAGTATTCTCTCTGGCAGTTCGACGGATTCAGCACTTCCCCGGACACGGGCGGCATTTATTTTTACGAAAACCACCTTCGCTATACCCCCTGGGGCGCTACGCGGCCGAATTTTGACAGCGGACCGGTTCGCTCCTTCATTCGCGACAACGTGATATACTGGCTGACTGACTACAACCTCGACGGCATCCGGATGGACGGCACCGCCTATATTCGCGAAGTGGACATCGGCGGCCCCGAAATCCCCGCCGGATGGTCCCTGATGCAGTGGATTAATAACGAAATCGACGCCGCCTTCCCCGCCAAAATCTCCATTGCCGAGGATATGCGGGACAATGTATGGCTCACCAAACCGACCGGTGCCGGCGGAGCCGGTTTCGATTCCCAGTGGGACCCCGGCTTCCATCACAAAGTCGTCGCCGCCCTCGAAACCGCCTACGACGACTACCGCAATATGTGGGACATCCGCGATGCCATCGTGCATCTGTACAACGGCTGGGACACACAGCGGGTCATCTATACCGAAAGCCACGATGAAGTCGGAGCCGCCAGCGGAAAAGCCCGTGTGCCCTCCCGAATCTGGTGGGAGCAGCCGGCCAGCTACTATTCCAAAAAACGCTCCACACTCGGTGCCGGGCTTGTTTTTACCAGTCCGGGAATTCCCATGCTTTTTATGGGGCAGGAATTTCTCGAAAGCGGCTCCTGGCATGACAATACCCCGCTGGACTGGAGCAAAAACACAACCTTCGCCGGCATCCGGCAGCTTTATACAGACCTGATTGCTCTCCGCCGAAACCGTTCCGGCCTGACCAAAGGCCTGATGGCCAAAAATGTCAGCGTCTTTCACGTCAATAACTCCGCCAAGGTGATTGCCTTCCACCGCTGGTGGAACGGCGGACCGCGGGATGATGTCGTCATCGCCGCCAACTTTTCTTATCAGGGCTTTACCAGCTACAACATCGGTTTTCCCCGCCCGGGACGCTGGAGAGTCCGCTTCAACAGCGACTGGAACGGCTATGATTCCTCCTTCGGAAACTGGAACACGCTGGACGTTTCGGCTGTGCCGGGTCCAAAAGACGGACTCGCTTACAATGCCGACATCAGCATCGCCCCTTACTCGCTTGTCATCTTCTCCCAGGGTACAACGCCCGACCTCAACCAGTCGGGCTCGGTGGACCTGAACGACTGGGCACTCTTTGCCGACCGGTGGCAGTCCGACTGCGATTCGTGGGATGCCTGCGGCGGGGCTGACTTCAATCTCTCCGGACGAGTCGATATGGAGGATTTGGCATTCTTTGTTCAGCATTGGCTCCAGCAGTAAAAGATGGCAAAATGGATGGTCTCTGCAGAAAAGGATTGAAACTTATGAGAAAAAAACAATTGTTCCCTCTCATTTTTTTGGCCCTTCTTTCTTCCGCTCCCGCACGCCTTCTCTGGGAGGAACCGTTCACCAAATCCGATTCCATTACGGCTTCAGAACAAACCCAATGGCTGGACGGCAGTCTGGACTTCCCCTTTCATCAGGAATCCGGCGGAAGGATTCGGCTGAAAGACTGCAATCAGGGAATCGTATTCCCTGCTGATTTTCTCCCAAATGCCGCGACTGCCCAGACCCTCTATATCAGCTTTCTGCTCCGCAATCTGGATGATACCAACAAGGAAAAATACGCAGGACTCTTCTTTTATCAGGATGACCGCGAAGTCTTCGGCGTCGGCAACGACTGGGCTTCTGACCATTTTTCTTACTGGAGTTCTGACGGGCGGGGCGTCCCTATCGGACAGATTCCGACAACCGTGGACAAAAACGTCCACCGGATTGTCCTGCGAATCCGGCAGAATCCGCAGGGCCCTGAACAAATCCGTATCTGGCTCAACCCGATGGACGCCCGTCCCGAAGACTCCCAGCCCTCCAATCTAATCAGCGACCTCGAACAGGAATTATCTTTCAACCAAATCCGCCTGCGGACCGGAAATCAATCCAACACATGGGAATTCGATGAACTCCGCATTGGAACCGACTGGAAGTCCATCACCCGCCCGGACAGCACCCCCGGAGAATACCTTTCAGTCCTTCTGAAATCAGCCGATATTCCGGGCAAGTCCGAAAAGGTCGCTCCGCAAATCGCCCGTTTCTGGCCGAAAGGAGCCGACGAATCCAAAGCCCTGCCCTCCTTTGCTCTCGAAAAACCGCGTCCCTCCATCGGTACACTTGCCTCTGATTGGAAAATCAAGCCGAAGTTTGCACAAATCAATGGACGAAAATGCGTCCTCATCGAGCTGTCCCCCGATATCGACCTGTACGGCACGGGCGAGGTCACCGGACGGCTTCTTCGCAACGGCACACAAATTATCCTTTACAACAAAGACAACTACGGCTACGGCAAGCCCGACCAGCTTTACCAGTCTCACCCCTGGGTACTGGCCGTCCGTCCTGACGGGTCGGCCTTCGGTGCCATCTTTGACACCCCCTGGCAGGCCCAGCTGGATTTAAGAACCGGCATCGTTTTTTCCGTGCCGTCCCAAGCCCCTGACTTCCCCGTCTATATCCTCGAAGGACAAAACCCGCAGGAAGTTTTGCAGCATCTGGCGGACCTGACCGGACGGATGCCGATGCCCCCCCGCTGGGCATTAGGCTATCATCAGTGCCGCTACTCCTATTACCCCGACAGCCGCGTCCGCCAAATCGCCGAAACCTTCCGTGCCAAACAAATCCCCTGCGATGTTATCTGGCTCGATATCGACTACATGGACGGCTTTCGAATCTTTACATTTGATTCTTCCCGTTTCCCAGACCCCAAAGGCCTGAATACTTATCTCCACTCTCTGGGCTTCAAGACTGTCTGGATGATTGACCCGGGCGTCAAATATGAACCCGGCTATGTCGTCTATGACAGCGGCACCCAAGAAGACATCTGGGGCCTGGATGCTGCCGGAAAACCGTTCATCGGACCGGTCTGGCCCGGAAACTGCGTCTTTCCCGATTTCACTATGCCCAA
Organism: Anaerohalosphaeraceae bacterium; assembly: GCA_037479115.1. Classification (NCBI taxonomy): domain Bacteria; kingdom Pseudomonadati; phylum Planctomycetota; class Phycisphaerae; order Sedimentisphaerales; family Anaerohalosphaeraceae; species Anaerohalosphaeraceae bacterium. The sequence continues at coordinate 8,674 of JBBFLK010000008.1, forward strand.
AGCCCGACGCTGGTGGGCCGCCCTGTATAAAAACTTCCTCGAAACAGGCATAGACGGCGTCTGGAATGACATGAACGAGCCAGCCGTCTTCAATGACCTCGGAACGATGCCGGACAACTGCTTTCATCGCGGCGGAGACGGTCTGCCATGCGGCCCCCATATCCAATATCACAACGTCTATGGAATGCTGATGGTCAAGGCCTCCCGCGAAGGCATCCTGCAGGCACGGCCGAACAAACGGCCCTTCATCCTTTCCCGGGCCAACTTTCTCGGCGGCCACCGCTACGCCGCCACCTGGACCGGCGACAACAAAGCCGTGTGGGAACACCTGAAATGGTCAATCCCGATGTCCCTGAATCTCGGCCTGTCCGGCCAGCCCTTCAGCGGCCCGGACATCGGCGGTTTTGACGGCAATGCAGCACCGGAGCTGTGGGCTCACTGGATTGCCGTCGGGGCCTTTTACCCCTTCAGCCGGGCTCACACCGTCAAGGAGTCCAACGACCAGGAACCCTGGTCTTTCGGCCCGGAAACGGAAAATGCCGCCCGCATTGCCCTGCAGAGACGGTATCGCCTGATGCCTTACCTGTACACCCTCTTTTATGAATCGCACAAAACCGGCCTGCCGGTCGCCCGTCCTGTCCTCTTTGCCGAACCCGAGAATCCATCCCTTCGAACCGAAGACCAGGCCTTTCTCCTCGGCAGCAACCTGCTGGTGATTCCCCGCTGGGCTGTGAAGCCCTCGCTGCCTTCGGGCATCTGGCAAACCATTTCCCTGGTGGATGGCGACACCCCCGGCGACCCATACCAGTGTGAACTGAAGATACGCGGCGGAGCCGTCCTGCCGCTCGGAAAAGTCGTCCAGAATACTGAAGAAAACTTCCTGGAGGAGCTGACGCTTTTGGTTTGTCTCGATGAAAAAGGAACCGCCAGAGGCGTCCTTTATGAAGACGACGGCGACGGCTGGGAATTCGAAAAAGGACAATACCTGCTCACCGAATACACCGCCCGCCGGGACGGCAACACGGTCTTGGTTCAAATCAGCCGTCAGGAAGGGCAAAGACCGCGGCCTACGCGAAAGGTCTTTGTGGAACTAATAACGGAAAAGGGAATCAAGAAAGCTGAAGGAGAAGAGACAAAAACCATCTCCCTCAATCTGGAGGATTAATCCCTTTCAATAATCTACATACTTCTCTCCCCGGCTGTCTGTTCCGGGCCAGTTCAGACGGATGTCTGCTGTGGACCGTTTATACAGCCAGCCCGACTTGCCGTCCGCTTTGGATTCAAATGTTTCGTTATCACCTACGTAGGTAATTGTCCTCAGATTATTGAAGGGATTTTTGGGAATTGTTTTCAGATAGGGACCATATAAATAAGGGGCTGCGGGCACCGTATCAGAGCGAGCCATTCCGCTCTCATCGGATGTGCCGACAAGCTGATTGTCAATAGACACAGCAATATTGACCGGCCCCTTTATGTATCCCGGTGCCAGTCCTCCGTGCTGCATCTTGTACAATTCTATCTGAGTGCGCCAGATGCGCAGGGTATCTTTGGCCGTGCTCTCTTTGGCCGCCAGCGTCTGCCCATGCATCTGGGGAATCACCATTGCCGCAAGAATGCCTAACACGGCCACAACAATCAGCACTTCCAATAGGGTAAAACCTTTTGAAGCCATTCTTTTACCTTGAAAAAGATAATACATCTTCCCTGAAAATATCGTCAAACCCGCAGAAGGGCTTAAGGAAAAGAAGAGGAATTATGCCCGATAATGACAGGGAAAATACCGGAGACAATTGGGGAGGTTTATGGAAATTCGTCAAAGAATGGTTCGGGGATTAATCCGGCTGCTCCTGAAGAAGAGTAATAATCTCTTCTTTTACCGGCAGGGCATCCTGCAGGCCGAAGCGGCTGCGGGCCAAGGCTTCCGCCGCCACGGCAAAACGAGCCGCTGATAACGGACTGTCACCGGTCGCATAACAGGCCGCCAGAGCCCCACAGAACGCATCCTCACAGCCGGTATAGTCCACCATTTCGGTTGCGATACCCTTTATCCAGTGAGTCCCCTGACGGTCCACCAGCAAAGCCCCGTGTGTGCCCAGACTAATCAGAACATTGCCGGCGCCTTTGGCCACCAGTTCAGTCGCGATAAACTTGATATCCTGTTCGCCGCTGGCCCCCAGTTCCGTCCGGCTCCACAGCCCTGCAAACCGCAGAACCAGAATATCCGCATTGTAAAAATCGACCGGCCAGTCAATTGCATGCACCACGCCGCGGTCGGGAATCGGAAGATTCACCTCCAGAATCGTCCGCGTCTTGTGTATCTGGGCACACCGGACGGCCGCCACAACGGCATCCGGCGAAAAACTGTCGTGAATCAGACACACATTGGCCGAACCGATGGTCTGTTCCGCCGCCGCATATTCTATCTCATCCCGGCCAAAGACCTTATTAGCCCCCGCCGAACGGCAGGAACGATTCGCCCCCCGCCCATCGACCAGCGTCAGAATAATCCCCGTGCTGATGGCCGGCGAGGCATACAGCAAATCCGTCGAGACCCCATACCGGCTGAGGTTTTGCTTAATCATCTCCCCAAAGCAGTCTTCTCCGATCCGTCCGAGGACAAACACATCGCACCCGCAAAGGGCCGCCTGAATGGCCCGATTGACCCCCGGCCCTGTCGGGACACAGGTAAAGCCCATTCCCTCCTTGGTTTGACCGGGTTCCGGGCAGGCATCGCACTTGACGGCCATTTCCACATAAGCCGGTCCGATGATAACTACTTTGGGAATCCGTTCTGCCATGGTTTATCCCCTTTCCCTTCCAAAAACCTCAGAGCGTTAGTATATCTTGTCCGCGGCCGAAAGGAAAGTATTTTATAGAACGGCGGCCTGATTTCCGAGATGACACGTCCTGAATAAATCTCTTCCTCGTCAATCTATCAGAACCTCCTCCTGAAACGCCGGGACATGGATGTCCCAACCTGTTTTCTCCGTTAAGTACGTTTTGAAGTTTTCCGCACTGTCTTTTTCGCCGTGAATCAAAAAGACCTTCCGGGGGCTTTTTTGCAGCTTGTTGAGCCATTCGAGAATCTCCCGTCGGTCCGCATGAGCAGAAAATCCATGTACCCTCACTACCGCCGCCTTCACCGGCAGCATCTGTCCCAAAATCCGCACCTCCGGCTCCCCGTCTAAAATCTTCCGCCCCAGCGTTCCCTGCGCCTGGTACCCGACAAAAAGGATTGTACTCTCCGGACGGCTGATGTTGTTGACCAAATGGTGCTTGATGCGTCCGCCTGTGCACATCCCGGAGCCGGCAATAATCATAACCGTGCCTTTGATGTGATTAATCGCTTTTGATTCGTGGGGGGATTCGACCAGTTTCAGACCTCGAAAACTGAACGGCGACTCGTGGTTTAAAACCAGTTGAGACATTTCACTGTCATACAGGTTGGAGTATTTTTCAAAGACCCGTGTTGCCTGCACGGCCATCGGACTGTCCAGAAACGTCAGAATGTGCGGAATTCGGTCCTCCAAAAGGAGCTGGTTCATATAATACAGCACTTCCTGGCTGCGTCCGATGGAAAAACTGGGCACAACCAGATTTCCGCCGGCCTGCCAGGTCCGGTTGACCGCCGCCTCCAGCTGCCGTTTTGTATCCTCCGGAGTCTGGTGCTCCCGGTCGCCGTAGGTGGACTCCACGAGAAGATAATCCGCCTGGTCAAAGGTCTCCGGGTCGCGCAGAATCGGCCGGCCGATGCGTCCCAAATCCCCCGTATAAACAATCGTCCGGCACCGTCCGTCTCGACAGACAGCAATCCGAATCATCGAAGCCCCGAGGATATGTCCCGCCTCGTGAAAATCCGCCTCCAGGCCCGGCCCCAGCCGAACCGGCTCATGAAACGGCAGCGGACGAAACTGCTGAAAGCAGGCCTTTGCTTCCTCCATCGTATAGAGCGGCTCGACCGGACGAGGCGGTGTGTAGCCGGCCTTGCGGTGACGTTTTCGCTTGAACTCAGCATCTTCTTCCTGCAGCTTGCCGGCATCCAGCAGAACGATTTGGGCCAGCTCCGCCGTTGCCTGGGTACAGTAAACCGGCCCTCGAAATCCCTCTTTGACCAGTTTCGGCAGAAGTCCGCAGTGGTCCAGATGCGCATGGGTCAGAAGCACCGCCGACAGCGAAGACGGCTCAAACCCGAAATCCTCCCAGTTGCGGCTCTGATACTGGCGTTCCTGATACAGCCCGCAGTCAATCAGAACCTTCGTGCCGTCAAACTCGAGCAGATGACGGGAGCCGGTCACGTTCCCCGCCGCCCCCAAAAACCGAAGACGAATGCGCAGCCCCTCCGCCGATTCCTTTCGTTTCAGTCCCAAAAATGATGCAATGCCCATTCCTGACCGCCGCTCCTGTCCACCGCAAAGGATTCAAAAGATGTCCTGATTATACCCTCTGTATCGGCCTTTTCAAACCCCCGATGCAGAAATTCCATAAACAGAAAGGCGGAAACCCAGACCTTTCGGGACAAATTTTTATCTGGTTTGAGCCGACAAAAAAGGCCGTCTTATCAAAGACGGCCTTTGCCAGTTCAATTGCTGGTGAGGAAACGGATGAAAAGGGCTATTTTCTTTTCCGCAGTGCAATCAGACTGCCTAGTCCCAACAGAGCCATCGTCGCCGGCTCCGGAATCACCGTTTCATCGGCAAACAGCCACATGGTTGTATTGATTGTGCTGTAGGACTGCGTCAGATAACTGTCAAAAGAAGAGCTGACTATAACCTGCGATTTCAGACGCGCATCGCCATTGTCATCATCCCAGCAGTATTGACCCAGCTGGCTCAGAGCACAGCCGGTTACCTCGACGACACCGCTGCCCCACAGAATCCCGCTGTCAAAAATCCACAGGCCGATTTGCTCGTACTGCTCTTCTTCCAAAAAGAGTTCGCCGGGCTTATGAGTCCCCCAAATCACCGGGATATTCAGAACAGAAACAGACCAGTTAATCTGACTGAAGGTCGCCCGGGCTACAGAGCCGGAAGACAGATCATTGAGCCCTGTAAAGCTGCCCTGAATGTTCACACTTCCCACAAACGTTGCTACAGGAGTTCCTGTACCCGAAGTGCTTGAATACAGCGAAACACTGGCCCCGCCCGTCCAGGTCAGAATTTGCTGAGTATGGTCATATGTCGCCGTGAAACCATCACCCTGCAGAGAATCAACTCGAATACACTGAACCGTCAAAGCGCTCCAAGACGTCATAGACAGCAGCAATATCCCCGCCACCCCAAAAACCATTCCCTTTTTCATCACTTTCCTCCTCATATCAACAAATCATTAAGGTTTCCGCTCGATCCACGTTATAAAAGCGGTCTATTTTCTCTTCAAGGTCAGCAAAGCTCCGACAGCCAGCAGTCCGAGCGACATGGGCTCGGGAATTCCAAACGGGATAAGTTCCAGCGAAGGAAGCAGGCTGTACAAATTCTGGTTAAATACAGAGATATTCGCCGGTCCGCACTGCCCCAGCGCCCAGACCGCCCGAAAATCCAGCATCCTCAGCAGCGAACCGTTTTTCAATTCGCCGCCGGTGATGGCATACTGAGTATCCCCGACAAATGCATCGGTGTAATTTCCTGTTTCCGAGACAAGCCACATGTTGTCGCTGTCATTCATCTGAGCCGTCAAAAGAACAACACCGCCGGGATGACTGGAAGAATTGAAAAGAACCGTTCCGCTGGTCATGTCCGTCAGCTCTGTGGCAATAATTGTCATCGTGGCCGGACCGAGGGAGGAGCCGTTGGTAAAAATTGCCTGGGCCTTGGCACCGCTGGTGTTTTTCCAGAACAAATCGCTGGCCGTTACAATGATTTTCCCGACAAAGGAATAATCCCATCCGCCGCCGGCAATATGGATATTGCCCACATCAATCGGAACCTCGCTTCCGCCCAGAGATGTAAACAAAACGAACTGCTGCGTGGAATGATTGTAAAAATAAAACTCGCCGAGATCCAAATCGATGGCATCAACGTATTTGAGCCCCCCGGATGCAGCCGCAACAAACGCAATAAACAGATACAAAACGGCCCACCCTTTTCCTACACCTCTTCCGTTTGTCATCTTTCCATCCTCCGGATTGTTTCGTCTTCTCTTGGAGAAGACCGTTCCTTTCACTCCATCCGATAATTGTCAATAAATAACAAAAAAAGTCAAGATAAATATCGAAATTTTATAGTTTTTTAAACAAGACATTATTCATAGATTGTGCCGAATAAATACCTCACAATATACACATCAACAAAATTGATGACACCGTTTTGGTCGAAATCCGACAAATCATAATACAATTCAAACCATTCCTGCTCAGTTGAATTGAGGATTCCCCCATAAAAATACCGAACATTATAGACATCTATAAAATTAACTATTTTATCCAGATTTGTATCGGCCATTAAGTACGTCCAAGACTTGGGCTCGCCGGGGCCGTATGCGATCCGCATTAATGGGTCGCCAATCACCACTTCCGACCAGCTTAAATAGGGAATCGCCGACCAGGCGGCCTCTGCAAATGTCAAATCCGCCCGCCCATCCCCATCCCGGTCCGCCAGCAGATTGCTGTACAAAAACTGATTGTCAATCGCTGCATCGGACTGCGGCTCAAAACTGTGCCCGATTGCCGCCGTTCCGCCCGCCCGGATAAAATCCACAATCTTCGCCTGGGTCGTTGAAACATCCGAAAACATTGTGACGGCGTTAAAACTTTCCAGCGACGTAAAGACGGCTCCATTGAGAAAGGTAAACAGCGGCCCCCCGCCCGCACCGCCGTTAAGCAAATAGGTTTTCGCCCTTCCTTCGTCCCCATTCATCCCAAAACAGCTGAACCCGATTACACCCTGCGGTTCTATCCGCCCCGGGAAATAAGCCGGCAAAAGGGCCAAATCCGCCGTCGATGTACTGATTCGTTCCCGGTAATCGAGCATCACCGGCAGCCCATAGGTCTCCGGTGAAGAGCCAAAATACAGAGCCCCCTGAGCAAAGTATCCCACAGACAGGCTGTTAAAGGCTTCCACATAATCATTTTTCACGCAAGTCCCATACGCATCCGGCGGCCAGGGAACCCCCTGATATTCCCAGAAATTCATGCTGCTGTCGTGCAGATTGAACACCCGATTGTAGTCAATATCTCCGGCCGGCGCCTTGGGCGCATCATCCAGCACCACCACGGCCTGCTTCGGATTGACTCCAAACTTTGTGGAGCTTGCCCGCCTGGCCCGCTCGAGCATAGTCCGAACGGAAAAAACCGCACTCTGTCCCTGATTTTTGGGCCCATCCAGGCGGCAGACCAGATACATTCGTCCCGGCCCAAACCGCCGATTGATGGTTCCGTATCCGTAGGCCCTCCCCTCCATATAAGGGGAATCCACTCCCGGTTTGCGTGAAATGGCAAAGGACCAGGTCAAATCGTCCGCATAGGGCATCTGCCGTTCAAACAAATCGAAACGGCTTCGGCAGCCCTGATACGGATTGACGATTCGATTCTCGATAGGACAGGGGCGCGTTCCATAATCCAGATACCATAAGCAGGTCAGTTCCGATTCCACCGAGGCCGCATTCACCTGGCATTCGGCATTCATCACAATCGCCCAGTTGGAGCCGCCCGGATAAACCACATCGGCAAAGTTTGGTTTGGTATCCTGAATGCGGTACGGCAGCCCCGCTGTTGTGATGAGGACTTTAATCTGTTTTTCGATTCCGTTGGCCAGCAGATAGGAACGAAGCGGTCCGGCAATCCGATTGTTGTATTGTTCCCGGGTGATGATTTCATCGGCGGCTGTCGAATGGGGACCGCTGCAGTCCGCCAGCCCCTGCAGCTCCAGCACCTGCCAGTCCTGAATCGCCGGGTAATACCAGCGGTACATCCGGGCAATATACCGGCTGGTTGGACTCTGGGCATTGACCAGAATCAGTACATCAGACGGCCCCAGGTCCGCACATACGGAACAGGACAAAATCAGAAAAACAAACAAACAGACCCAATAGAATGCACCATCCCCCCCCCTTCTTCCTCCTCGTTTCGCCATCGGTCATCCTTACCAAAAAGGGGGTTTCCTCTCTCCCTGAACGGACTGCACCGGCACTCCTTGCACCCCTGACGAGACATTACCGTTCAGCTTATTTTCTGCAGCGGGCCCTGAAAACCATCAGCCCCATCGAACCGAGCAGCAGCAGGGACCCCGGTTCCGGGACAATTGTAAAGACCCGCTGTGACTCCGCTGCGTTAAACACCCCCCCCAGCATGTTGTTCCAGCTCATCGGATTGACCGGACTGTAGTCGCGAAGAAGCCCGCCGTATCCCGCCCCGCCGTCCCCCAGCGAAAACACCACCTGCCCCACTTCGACGGCTTCTACGGCAAACTCGGCAATTTTATGATACCCGCCGACACCCAATGCAGAATCCACACCCGCTGCGATTGAAGTCATCGACAAGTTCCGAATCGTTCCCATCGGAGCATTGATGCTCGTCCAGAGCACATCCGCGGCAAAAGGCCTGACCACATTTACACTTCCCGCCACAACTTTCAGCGTGCCTGTTCCGGAAGCAAAAGCGCTTAACTGCCAGCTGTTCAGCCCATTCAAACCGGAGGCCTCTTCCGCATAGGCAAACAGCGTCACCAAGGTTGTCTCACCAATTGTCAAAGTCGTTTTCTCTGCAGTCATCTTGAAAGAAAGGGCGCCGAAGGAAGATGCGGAAATGAGAATAAACAGGAAGCCTGCTCTCAGAAAGAGATTTTTCATCACCCAGCTCTCCTCAACAACAAGAGTTACTCTTCTCTTTCCCCCTCGGTATCTATATACTTCGGTATATAGATATCCTCATCCAAGGTCCCAATATATAAATTATTGTGAAAAAAAGCAAGAAAAAAATAATTAAAATAATTCCGGATATCATTAGTTCTTTTTTTCTGTACTTCTTTTTTCCTATAATCTTATTTTTTTCAGAAAATTTGTAAGTATAATTACCTTTCGATTAGAAAGAATGATTATATAAAGACTTACTGGATATTGTATGAAGACAAACGGACAATCCTACTCCCCCGATGCCAAAGTTTATCCGGCCGGCGAAGGCAGTTTTTTAAGCATCAATGACATGCTTGCCTATTTTGAAAAAATGGGGGCTATGCGGGTCTCCGACCTCCATATTAAAGTCGGCACGCAGCCCTGCTACCGCATCGATGGAGACCTCGTCCGCATCAAAGGCGGCATTGTCACACAGGAAATCGTTGAACAGTTGGCCTTTCCGCTTCTCGGGTCCAAAAATATTGAAGCCCTTCAGCGTGATACAGCCGTGGACTGCTCCTACCGCTACGGCACGCTCCAGTTTCGGCTGAATGCCTTTATGGACAACGACGGGATGGCCATCGCCATCCGGGCTCTCGGAACGGAAATCCCCAAACCCGAGCATATCGGTTTCCCCAACAATGTCTGGAAAGACATCGTCCGAAAGACGCAGGGGCTGGTTCTCTTTACGGGCATCACAGGTGCCGGCAAAAGCACCACCATCGCCTCCCTGATTGAACGCATCAACGAGGACCGCGCCTGCCGCATCATCACGCTCGAAGACCCCATCGAATATGTCTTCAGCCAGAAAAACTCGATGATTTCCCAGCGGGAGGTCGGCCGAGATGTAGACACATTCGCACACGGCCTCCGTTCGATGATGCGGGAAGACCCGGACATCATCTTTGTCGGTGAAATGCGCGATGCCGAAACCGTTGCCCTGACGCTCACCGCTGCGGAAACCGGTCACCTGGTCTTTTCCACCCTCCACACCCGGGACGTCGTCGGCACCGTTACCCGCATTCTCGACTTTTTCCCGGAGGGCCGCCAGGAAGAGGTCCGCAACCAGCTGTCCCTGGGCCTGCGCTACATCATCAGCCAGAAACTCATCCCCCGCAAAGACGGCAAGGGACGCGTGGCCGTTATGGAGATTCTTAATAACAATTACGCCGTCGCCAACCTCATCCGAAAAAACAAAATTGAGCAGATTTACTCCCAGATGCAGGTCAAAACCAAAGACATCGCCGAAGAAAAAATGATCACCTTTGAAAGCCACCTGGCTATCCTGGTCAAACAGGGGGTAATCACCCTTGCCGAAGCCCAGAAATGGGCCAACGACCTCAAAAGCTTCCATGATGCGATGAAAAGCGAAGCCACGATGGCCGATTAACCTGCTGCATTTTCGGCCTCTCCGGAAACATTCCGGAAAACTGCGGGCCGACAGAGAGATTCCTGAAAGAAAAAAGCCGTCCTTAAAAAAGACGGCTTTTTCCGTTTTGAGTTTTTCGGGAGTTCTGCGTTTGTTTACCGGCGGCGCAGCGTCAGAAGCCCTCCCAAAGACAGCAGAATCATCGAGGCGGGTTCAGGAATCCCAACCAAAACAATGTCATCGACAAAAAGAGCTCCGGGGCCATAGTAGGTCTTATCATATCCAACCGTGATATACATCACGTTCTCCAGATTCATACCCGGAACCGTATAGTCGGCAAAATTCATCTCCCAGACTATTCCATTCGGCCACCCTGTGCCGCTGGGGGTCACATCACCGGGATAGCTGGCCCCAAACACCTTCTGTCCCCAGCAGTCAAACATGCTCAGGAACACATCGCCGCCGGAACCGCCCAGTGTCCCCCACGGTGCAACCCCATCGTTTTTGGGGACCGCAAAGGTCATTTTGATCATATAATATCCCGGATAGGTCAGATTAACCCCATGAACCTGCCATACAGCCCCCGGCAAAGCATACTTGGTCTGTGCATAATAGGGAGAGCTCTGATTGTTTTGAATCAGCATACACTTACCATTTAGCATCGATTCAAGTGTTTCGCTTGTCACATTAGAATTCGGATTGACCACCCAGGCCGCCTGCAAAGCTGCACTGTCGGCATATCCTTCAAAGTCATCCACAACCGTGACAAACGCCGCCTGAACAAGACCAATACAGCCCAAAACCATCAAAATCGCCAAACACTTTTTCATCTTTCTTTCCTCCAAAAAAGGTTAAAAGGTTTCCGGATTATTTCTCCACACACTCCACACACGAAAATCTTCCCAATTCACAATTCCGTCATCATTCAAGTCTGCCGCATAGTCGAAACCCTCCTCAAGCCAGTAGGTACACAGCACTTCCAAATCATTCAGATCAACTTCCCCATCCCCTGATAAATCCGCCGCCGGCATCTGCCGCACTGCCATCCCGAGAATCTGCGTCGGCGACAAGACCCCTTTCCAGATTGAAAATTCATCCAGTTTCCCCGCAAACCGCCTCGGCGCCTGGTCCGGGATTGTCGGCAGAATCGAAACACGGTTATCCGCCGTGCGAAATCCCCCCGTGTAATACCGCCCCTGCGGATTAAACGAAGCAATGAGATTTCCGTTTTTATAAATCTTCAGGGCCTGGCCCGTCGTATTCGTCCCCTGCTGCTGCCAGAGAGCATGCTCATAAGTAATCGTAATCATCTGCCAGACGCCGGCATCATACGGAACATTCGCGTACGTCGGCACCATTGTCGTGCTGTAAAAACTGATTCCTTTCCCCCAGCCCCAGTTGCCGATGCTGCGGGCATTGCCGTTCTTGGACCAGCTGTTCGTTCCGAAGGCCGCCAGCGCCAGCGCATGATAATCGCCCCCGATTGAAATGGCCGCATCCGGACGCACCCACAGATTCATCGACCAGTCATCATCCGCATTCAGCGGCAGATTCACACCGTTCACCAATTCTATCAGAACCTCCGTGCCGTCCAGCGACAGGGCTTGTCCGATTCGTCCTTTTCCAAACCGAAATCCGCCCTGCGCCGTTGTCGCGTTATTGCCCCAGCCGCTGGTATCCGCCAGATTCCCCTCAAATTTCCACTCCAGCACCTTTTGCGGCTGATTCGGCGAAAATTCAAACGCCGCTGTAAGGGCCGTATCAGACGGCAGATTCAGCTCAACCACATTCGGCTCTGTCAAACGCAGAAAACGGCTCCCGTCGGCGATTCCTTCGGCGGAATAACTCAGCGCACAAACCCATTCTTTGGGCTGGGAGCCGTTCAGGCGGACGGTTCGGGTTTGTGTGGTTTCCGTGCCGTTCACCGCCGCCACAACAACCCCTTTGTCATATCGAAATGCCGCACAGTAAATCCCCGGTTCCTGCGGCCCTGCCGACAGAACCTGAGCACCGGGCGGAACCAAATCCGTCAAAATCCTCAACGCATAATAAACAGGACGCTTAGCGCTTCCGTCCGACGCCCGGCGCTGAAGCCCCCAGCTTGAGTCCGACCAGCTCTGGTCCGCCGCCTCCCAGACAAACGGAACCGATGCCCCGCCGTTCAGCAGCGAAAGCGTATTTTCAAAGACCCGGACGGCAAACGGAACCGTGTCCGACGCTGAATAGGCATAGGCGGAACCGGGAGAAGGATACTCAACCCCGTGGAAAATGCGATTGCCGGTCATATACTCCGTCACAAAGATGGGCTTCTGCCCCAGCGGGTCTTTGGCCCGGACCGCCGCATAAAACGGCTGCCACCGCTGCCGCAGAAATTCAGGCCCGCATCCCTGCAGGAACGACTCATCCCAGGCATGAGTTGCAAACGCCCCCAGGGAGGCGACGGCCGTTTCATCCAGCGCCCCCACCCAGAGAGCCCCGCCGCCGTTATGGTCCAGATAGGCCAGCCCCGGCCCAACAATCTGAACCGATTCAAACCCCCGTTCGTTCAGTTCCTGACGAACCCTCTTGAGCACATCGTTATACTGTTCCGGCGGCACCCGGCAGTTCCACGTCCCTTCCGGCTCGTTGAACAAATCCACATACTCCGGCACAATTCCATTCTGGCGCAGATACGCCAGCTGCGCCCCCCATAAGAGGGCGACATCCTGATGATGTTCCGGTTTCAAAGCCCCCCAGATGTTCCTCCACGCAGAAGGATAATGAAACTGATTGAACACCGCGGCAATTCCGAGCTGGCGAAGGAGCTGGCAGGTGCTTTGCATGGCAGTGAGCCGCGAGGAGCCGTAATTGGCGGCTACGTATTGGTCAAAAGAAGAGCGAAGCCCGTCGGTCGGCGGCGTTTGAGAAACAGACGCCCAATTCGGCGTGGCCTCCAACCGCACATAGCGAATCCTCAGAGAAGTCAGAAGCGGCGCGATGGAATTGTCACCGGCCCAAATCTGTGCCCCCAGGCCGCCGAACGGATGCGAAACCGTATCGGCATCGAACGTCACCTCCGCTCCGCTTGCGGCTGCAGCCGGCAGGCAAAGCATCAGCAGACGAACCAGGATGACTCTGGGGCAAAACACCTTTCCACTCCTCCGAATCGCTCCAAAAGCCGCTACTGGCCGTAGAAGTACATGGTCCAGCGGCGTCCGGACTCACTGTTCGGCACAACCTCTGGAAAGTCTTTCGGCTCACGGCCGACATGCCCGTCCACCCATCCGATCATTCCAATTCCATAAATATCGACGGGGCGTTTCTGATGCCACCGGGTCTGAAACCAGAACCGCTGATCGCTCTGAATCTCTTCCGGCTTCCGAGTCGGGTCAAAAAACCAGCGGGCGATGAAATAATATTCATGGTCCATAAAATAGGTCGTCCGTGCCGGATTGCGAATCGTGGACAACTTGGTGGACCCCCTCTCATCCCAATACAGATAACCGCCTTTGGCCGTACGCGGACCATATTCGCGTCCGCTGCCCACTTCATCATAACGCGGTCCGTCAATAACCCCGGGCGTTCGGTGATTGTAGTTGAGAACCATATACCCGTTTACGGCATACGTAAAAGTCTGCTCATGTCCCTCGGTCCGGTAATCCTCACTCAATGCATAAAATTTGACATTCGCAGCACTGGGACAAACCAGCGAATCGCCTTTGTTCTTGGTCGAAGCGGCCAGATAAGGCATCAGCGAAACCTTGGAATTGTCCTCCACCTGACCGTTGGGATGTGTATGCATCGGATCCCGCCACCACTTCATCGCTACGGCATATCCGTTGTTGTCATCCGCCCATAACTTGGCCGCCATCACCAAAGACTTCAGATTCGTCCCGCACACAGCCATCCGGGCCAGTTCGCGTCCCTTGTAAAGGGATGGGACGATAATTGAAAGCAGCAGGGCGATAATGGCTATCACGACCAGCAGCTCAATTAATGTAAAGGCCTTTCGAATTCGCATAATTATCTCTCCTGATTTTGTCTTTTCGGAAAGCGGAGCGGAATCCTTTTCCGCCCCGCCTTCAGATAATTTTTTTATTGAATCCCCAGCAGCCATTCCTCGACGAGGATAAACAAATCATCCAAATCCACCCTGCAGTCCTTGTTCAAATCCGCCAGAGGGATCGCCGAACAAACCGGCTCACGGATAATAAACTTGAACTCATCGATGTCAATTCGGCCCGAACGGGCTTGCGTCTGATCGCTGCTGCCGACACCAATCAGAATATAGCGGATATCCGTCAAATGCTTCTCATAGGCCGTGCCGACGCCGTTAGGACCGCGGAGCGAATTCGGGTCAATCGCCCATTCAGTCCAATGATTGATCGGCTGGACGGTCGCTCCGATTCCTTGAATCCACTGCTCCGCTTTGACCTGCATAGCTTCATTGAGAAACTTCAGGAAAAGAATATCCTCTTCGCTGTTATTCTTATGCCGATACATCCGCAGAGACACTTTTGTACAGCCGGACAAATCTTTCACCTGTCCGAAATCATAAAGAATGCTCGTATAGTTGTTCGGGTCTGCCGGAGTTGTCGCCGGCAGCACATAATCCCACTGCAGGGCGGAATTACCCGCATACGCATTGCTCGTCTGGCTGATTGTACCGGTGCCGCTGTAGCGGGGGCTGGCATAAACACTCCAGCGGTCCAGTGTTCCTTCCATATCCTCGGCCGCCAGCAAATCTCCCGGAACCAGAACGGTATCTTCCATCCAGTCTTCGCTGACCGCAGCCGCATCCACCATACCAACCACCTGATCGCTGTTCAGATTCGAACGAGCTGCCAGCGCCTGGATCTGCGCCGGAGTAAGGGCCCCATTCCAAATCGTCACTTCATCGATATAGGGCTCTCCCCATTCCCCCAGAAATCCGTCATCCGCCCAACTGTAGCCGATAGCCGCAGACAGCGTCCGGGTTTTGTGGGAGCTGCGGAAATAATCTGCTGAAGCAAATTCCTGCCCGTCCAGGTATAAGGTTGCCTTCGCCGCCTCACCGTCCGCTACCACAGCCAGATGATGCCACGTTTTACCGTCCAGATACCCCGCGGCGTTTGCTTTTATCAAAAATAACGTATTATAATCTCTTTCTTTGCTGATGACCTGAAGTTCTCCATTGTTGGCGCGAATCAGAAATTGAGTCCCTTTGGCCAGTCCGCCCCCGGGGTCTGACATCTGTTTTTCCGAGTAAAACGCCGTCCAATAGGGCTGTTCGCCGGATTTGAACCAAAAACTGACTGTATAGTTGACCGGCTGGGAAACCGAGAACGGCAAATCTATTTTTTGTCCCCCGTCAAACAACAAAGCATCCCCTCTAAACCCATCTGCCAGCCACTCCGAAATGGGGTCCGTATATCCCCACAATTGTCCGTTATTGCCCAGCCCGGAATAATCCGGCATCACAAAGCCGGACGGATTCTCCATCTTGTAATACGCCACCTGACGGGTGGTCGGAACTTCCGCCAGAATCCCCGGAATAATCAGATTCCGGATTTCCTCCGCCGTCAGAACGCCCCGCCAGACCGTAAACTCATCAAACCGGCCGATGAAGAAATCATAGGAATTCCATGGATTGGAAGGAATCCGGACCTCTCCCGGTGCATCCAGAAATGTCTGATTCCGCATGGCAATCAGAACGCCGTTTTTATAAATGCGAACAATCTGCCCGTCATAGGTCGTTGTAATCATCTGCCACTGGTTAATATCCCAGGGAATCATCGTAGAAATATAGGTGGTTGCTGTGGTTGTCCTTCCGACGAACGCAATCAGCCCGCCAAAATCGGCAAAGCCGGACGCATAAACAGCCCGCGAGTTTTTGCTCGCATCCGGCTTCTCCCCCAAACACCAGAGAACCCGCCAGTCTCGAGGGTTTTCGGTCGGATACACCCAGACATTGACGCTCCAGGTATCCGCGGCCAGGACCGGCAGCAGCGCCGTGCTGATGCCCGTTCGATAGACGCAATTTGTCCCGTCTGATACAAACGCCTGCCCGCTCACGCCGGACGTATAAGCGGGCGTTCCAAATGCAATCCCATCCAGTCCGTTCCCGCTGGTGTCGGCCAAATCGCCGTCAAACTTCCATTCAATCACCTTTTGCGCCCCCATCGCCGCCCCGCAGAAAAGTATCGCCAAACAGACGCTCACAATCCCCTGCACCCTCAAACTCTTCTTCATCATCATTCTCCTTTCCTGCCGATCAATAAAAAGCATTTTTTCACCTAACAAGAAGGTTTTGCCGTGGAATTCCGAACGATTAGTTCGCAGCTGACCCGAATGGTCGCCGCCGGACCTGTGACCTCCTTTTCAATCCGCTGAACGATGGCTCGGCCGGCGCACTTGCCGACTTCAATGCCGTTCTGACGCACCGTAGTCAGCGGCGGACGCATCTGACGGGAAAAGTCCAAATCGGAAAAGCCGACCACCGACAGGTCTTCGGGAATGCGAACCCCCAAATCCGCCGCCGCCAGATACAAATCATATGCCAAATGGTCCGTCTCAGCAAAAATGGCCGTCGGACGGTCTTTCATCTGCAGGATTTCCTTAGCCAGCTGTATCGCATTGCCTCCTTCTTCTTTCAGATGCCATACCCGATACCGCACATCCGGAGCCAGCGTCCGCAGCGCAAATTCAAAATACCGCTGCCGGCGGAGCTGCCAGCTTCGGGCATCCTTCTCAAATTCCGTAAGACAGCCGATATTCCTGTGTCCCAGATTCAGCAGATGCTCGGCCACCAATCGGCCGCCGAGTTCCTCGTCCGTCTGCACCGAATCAGCCAGCCGGCAGTCCTCCAATGCATGGTCCACCACGACCAGCGGAATGCCCCGCTCAATCAGTTCACGGAAATAATCCTTATATGAGGCCGCAAAGTCCGGCCAGACCAGCATCCCCTCGACACGCCGGTCCACCAGTTTGTGAATCTGCTCAAGCCCCTGCCCATCATCGGCAAACCGTTCTCCATCTCCAACCCACAGGGTAATCGGCATATAATCCGCTTCGGTCAGCACCTGATGGATTCCGGTCAGAACGTTTGTCCAGTACGAGTCAAAGGGCGGGATCAAGACACCAATCGTGCGGGTCTTGCCGGTCTGAATGCTTTGCACCAGCAGGTTCTGCCGCCAGCCGAGCCGCTTGGCCACCTCCAGAACCCGCCGTCGAGTCTCTTCCGCAAAACGCCCGTTTCCGTTTCGAAGGATGATGGATGCAGTCGCCATAGATACGCCGGCGGCAGAAGCGATGTCTTTCAGTTGCGGCATGGATGGTTTCTTCATTCCTTTTCCCTTCAAAAACTGAATTCTACTAAAGTACTTTATCACCACAATAAGCTTTTTGTCAATAATTTTTTGTTTTTTTTCATAATTTTTCAAAAAAAGAAGCACATCTTCTTTTGCAAAAAGAAGTTACGGGCTGTTTTTTTCTTCCGCATCCGATAAAAGACTTTAACAAAGCCAAAAACAAAACGCTTATAACTTATTATATTATAAACATTTATAAGCTTTTTTAAAAATTTTCTGCTTCTTGCCGATTCTTCGGTTTTTTTCAAAAAGTTCTTGCTAATTCGCCAAAAAACCCTTTTCTTTTTCAAAAAAACGGCTAAAATAGCCTGATAAAGTACTTTAATTTTTCAGAAAAATAGAAAGGGTTCAGCATGACGAAATCTTCAAGGCTTGCTCTTATCAAAACAGCCGAAATTTCTATATACATAACCCTTTTCATAACAAACAGTTATACTTCTTTCGCTCAAGAGGGGGCTCGCAGGGCATCTGCCGAACCTGCAATCCGGACTCAAAACAGCTCTATACTCGATTCCAATACACTCCGCTCTGTTCAGAATCTTTCTTTGGTTCCGCAAAGCAAATGGGGCTATCTTTTTGAAGCCGGCGGCTCATTCCCAGCCCTTGCGTGGTCTGACGGCCGATTGGTTCTGGAGTTGACCGGCACGGAAAAACCTTCTGTCCGCTGGTTTGACAGTGCCTTGAATGAAACAGTTTCCTGTCAAAAATCCGGCCGTTATCTGGCCTATGCCGAACTGAAACTGCCGGACGGACGCCTCGTCCGACGTTCAGCCACGTTTTATGCAATCCCGCCCAATTCTCATCCATGGAGAAACGATACCCGTTTTGTCCTTTATAATCGAACCCGTCCCTGGTGGCATCCCTGGCACGGCAAACCCCATGCTCAGGTCGATTTTCTGGACAATTTGGGCTTGTCCCGCTCCGCTTGGCAGAACAACCAGACTCTTATCGCCGCCTGGGCCGGAAAGGCCTTTGTGGAGTTCCTCGAATCCGACCCCTACGGTCCTGTTCTTTTGAGTTTTCTCTCTGAACCGGAGCGATTTGATTATCTGCCCCCCAAAGCCCGCACACCGGAAATCGCCAACGACGAAATACATCTTCAATTAAAGCGAAAAATCCTCAACCTCTCCGAGCCGGTGCGGAAACTGCTGCCCCCGCAGCGGACTCAAGAAGCGGCTATCGAACTTCGGCCCGGCTCTCCGCAGGAAGCCGGTTTCAGCCCGGACGCCCCCCAGCAGATTCGCCAGCTCTGTCAAAAATGGTACGAAGAAAGCCGCGAGCCCTTTGCCGTCCTGCTTGCCCGTAACGGAGTCATCTTCTTCCACGAGGCCTTCGGCACCCTGCCGGACGGTACCCCCATGACCGCAGATACTCCGATGTTCATGGCCTCCATCACAAAACTGATGAGCGGAATGCTTTTCGCCCAGTTTGTCGAGCAGGGTCTGGCCGACATCGACCAGCCCGTAGGGGATTTCCTGCCGGACTGGCCGACACAAGGCCCCAAAGCCGTCACCTTCCGGCACTGTTTTACCCATACAACCGGTCTGAGCGGCCATTATGAATTCGGCGGAATGCATAATCCCTGGCTCGAAAATGCGCTGGCCTTGGCCGCACCGCAGCTGCCCGTTGGAGAGGTGCACGAATACAACGGGATGGGCTATGACCTGGCCGGCAAAGCCATGGAGATGATTGCCGGCAAAAGCGCGTTTCGCCTGATGCACGAACAGCTTTTTGAGCCCCTCGGGATGAGCCATACCGTCCTTGATGATATGGCCACCTGCTCTGCCAGCACCCCGATGGACATCGCCCGCATCGGCCAGCTTATCCTCAACGGCGGCGTCTATAACGGCAAACGCTTTTTCTCCGAAAAAACCCTCCAGCGGTTTCTGCCCTGTCCTTTAAATATGTATTATCCCGCCGTCCAGAAAGACTGGGGGATTGGAATGACCTGGATGCCCGCAGAAAATCCTGATGCCGACAAAACCGGCCGGCCCTATCTGTTCAGCTCCCGTGTTGTCGGCCATGGAGCCGCCTCCTCCGCTGTTTTTCGCGTGGACCTTGAAAACCGTTTGATAATCGTGCAGACGCGAAACCAGGCCGGCCCGAATTACGACAAGTATCTGACGGAGTTTCTCAAGACAATCGATCAAACCATGAATCGATAAGCCTTTAAGCACAGCCCCAAAACGGATGAGGAGCATCTTATGCAGTACCTGACAACCCTCGACTATGTCCTGATTGTTCTGTATTTTCTGGCCCTGATTGGCCTGGGCTTCTTCCTGCAGAAACGTGCCTCCGGTTCGATGGAAGATTACTTTCTGGCCGGAAAATCCCTGCCCTGGTGGGCCATCGGCATCTCCGGCATGGGTTGGTCGCTGGATATGACCGGCACGATGCTGATTACCTCTCTTCTGTTTCTTTTCGGGCCGCGGGGGCTCTTCCTTGAATTCCGGGGCGGCGTGCCGCTCGGGCTTGTCTTTGTGATGGCCTGGACCGGCAAATGGCATCGGCGGAGCGGCTGTATGACCGGAGCCGAATGGCAGGCCTACCGCTTCGGAACAGACTGGGGCGGGCATGCCGCCCGAATCCTCTCCGCCGTCGCCGGCATCGTCTTTACCATCGGGATGCTCGCCTACCTGGTCAAGGGGTCCGGCCTCTTCGTCTCCACATTCATCCCTCAGCTGTCGCCCGCCGCTGCCTCGCTGATTCTGGTTGCCGTTACCACCCTGTACACCATCACGTCCGGCTTTTATGGTGTGGTGTACAGCGATATCCTTCAGGCACTCCTCATTCTGTTAGGGGCTGTTCTGGTGATTGCCGCCGCCGTCGGGAAAATCGGCAGCCCGGAGGAATTATCCCGTCTGGCCCAGGAAGTCACCGGCAGCGCGGACTGGATGACATCTTTCCCGCAATTGAGGACTTATATGCCCCCCGGCTACGAAATGTATGAATGTCTGATGATGTTCACAATCTTCCTGATTTTGCGCAACATCATTGTCGGCCTGGGCACGGGCAACACCCCCCAGTACTTCGCCGCCCGCAGCGACAAAGAATGCGGGAAAATCGCCTGCCTCTGGTCCACCCTCCTGACCTTCCGCTGGCCGATGATGATGGGCTACGCCGTCCTCGGGATTTATCTGATTAAAGAAATGTTCCCGTCCCCCGACCTGTTCGCCGCCGCCGCAGAGCAGATTCATCAGGCCCTGCCCAACCTTCCCAAAGCCCAGTGGTCGGACATGCTTTCGACGATTGCCAACTCCCCGGCGGCCTACCCCGAACTGGCCAAAACCCTCGAATCCATCCTCGGCAAAGACTGGGCGGTTCACCTGCCTTATGTCAGTTATGAAGGCACCGTGCTGGCCGAAAAAATCCTGCCCGCCGCCCTGCTCTATATGATTCCCGCCGGTCTGAAGGGATTGATTCTGGTCAGTCTTCTGGCCGCCACGATGTCCACCTTTGACTCCACGGTCAACATGGCCGCCGCTCTCTTTACCCGCGATATTTACCAGGCCTACCTGCGTCCCAAAGCCCAAACCCGGGAGCTGCTCTGGTCCAGCTATGTCTTTACGGTTCTGATGGTGGCCGTCGGCTTCCTGATGGGCTACTACGCCAAGAGCATCAACGACATCTGGGGCTGGATTACCATGGGCCTGCTGTCCGGCCTGGCCGTTCCGAGTGTGCTGCGGCTCTATTGGTGGCGCTTCAATGGAGCCGGCTTTGCCATCGGCACCTTCGGCGGAATGGCCGCCGCCGTCATCCAGCGCATCTATTGGCCCGACTGGACGGAACAAACCCAATTTGTTGTTTTGACACTGGCTTCTTTGGTCTTTACCGTTTGGGGGACCTATGTCGCCGGTCCCGCCGACAAAAAAACGCTCGAGCACTTTTACTGCACAACCAAACCCTTCGGACTTTGGGGGCCCTTTGTCAAACGCCTCGACCCGGAAACCCGCAGGCGGCTTTGGCAGGAACACAAAAACGACCTGCTGTCGCTGCCCTTCATCTTCATCTGGATGGTCTGTATGTATCTGATGCCGATGCAGCTGATGCTCGGCACCTACAAGGCCTTCACCATCACAACACTTTTGTTTCTAATCGGAATCGCAGGAATCATCAAGTTCTGGTATAAAAACGACAGCAATTTACCGGACCGGCTCACCCTGCTGGAGGAAAAGATATGAAATCATTTGCCTACGTTGTACTTCCGGTACTCTTGGCCGTCGGTTTTTGCAAAGGGGACAATGAACAGTCCTATTCCATCGGCATCATCGGGAAAAGTCCTGCTGCGGAGCAGGCCCTTCGCGAAGCCGGCTATCCGCTCACAGCCCTGACCTGGGATGATTTTCTCGAGGGCAAAGTCACCGCGGAGCGTTTCTCCTGCCTGCTGTTTGCTCAGCCCCGCCGGTTCCCCTGTCAGGCCCGCCAAGCCCTTCAGCGATATATGAAAGACGGCGGTGACCTTATCCTTCTGAATGGACCGGCCTTTGAAGTTCCCGTCTTTCTGCATCGCGGCCGATGGTACTCCCCAGAGGAACTCCTGCCGCGGCTGGCCGCCGATGCCGCAGACCGAAATCTTTCTATCGATTTTGCCAAGGAAGACCCCGCCCGCTGGATTCGGGACTGCGACAATCCAGGCTCCCCCAGCACCCTGCAGAAAAAGGAGGACGGCGGTCTGACCTGTTTTGAGGCGAACATCCGCCAATTTTCCCGCTGGGACACTTTCCGCGGCCCCTTCCAAAGCAAAGCGGGCCACAACGCCCTCTGGCTGAAGGTCAGGGGCTCTGACAACCTTCGTCAACTTGTCGTCGAAATCCGGGAGCAGGACGGCAGCCGCTGGGTGGCCGTCGCCGACTGCCCCCATCAATGGCAGGAAATTGTCCTCCTGCCGTCCGGCTTTCAGTTCCTGCCGGACGGCTCACCGTCCGGACGAGGCGGAAGCGGAGACGGACTTTGCCTCGAAAAAGCCGCCTGGCTTCAGTTCGGCATGTCCTACGATTATTCTCCGCATCCGCCCGCCGATTATCAAATCTGTCTGGCCCAGGCCGGAACAGCGAAAATCGACCTGCCCGACGGTTTCGGCAAACCCCTCTTCGAAAAGATTCTGCCGATTTTTTCCGCTCAGCCGTTTCACCAATACAACGATGCCGTTTCTGTTCGACCCGCTCCCAATCAGTCCTTTTTCGAAGGTCCCGCCCAAACCAAATTGGCCTTAAAAGGCACCTCCGCCATCGGCTTTCCGTACATCAACGAATCCAAATATACCGGAATCCTGCAGGTCTTTGATTCCTGGGACCGATTCCGAGGATTCGCCGCCGGCGTCCTCGAACATTATGAAGGCCCCTACAAAGGCGGCCAATGGCTCCTGTTCGGCGTTCAGGCGGAGCATTTCTATCAATCCGACCTGTTCAAAAACTGCCTGCTCCAAACCCTGCAAAATATCCGGAAGCCGAATCGCCTCCGCCAGCTGGCCGAGGCGGAAAAGCAGGCCAAAGAAAAGCGTATGCCTCGGCCGAAAAGCCGCCTGAAACCCATCCGCCTCAGTTCAGACGGAAAACACTTCATCGATGCGGATGGCAAACCGTTCTTTATGCTCGGCGTCAACTATATCGGTTCATTCGACTGCAAGACCTCCCACGCCTCCGACAACTTCTTTTACGACAAATGGGAAGCCGATTTTCGCAAGGCTCGCAACGCCGGCATTAACTGCCTGCGGCTCTGGATTGAAGGCCTCAACGCCGACAAAAACAAAATGGACAGCATCCTGCATCTGGCCGACCAATACGGTCTCTATCTGCTTCTGCATCCGACCGCTCACCCCAAAGAAAAGGGCGAAGACCTCACACAGCTGTTTACAGACCTGGCCCGCCTTGTCTCGGACGAACCGGCCGTCATCGGCTACGACCTGCAGAATGAACCCTACATTACCACCGTCGGCGCCGTCCGCATTGCAGGACGTCCCAGCGCCGTCATCCAGCACGACCCGTACAACCGGTACGCCGGCAAAAACCTTTATGAGAAAGAATGGGTCGATGTCCGCGCCCTGCACGGCAGCGACTGGCCGCCTGTGAGCGAATGGGCGTCCCGGGAGGAACGCAAGGCCCTTCTGGCCGCCTACAACATCCTGGCTCGATGGAGCACCCGGTATATCCATCCGCTGGATTACTCATCTCTGTACGGCTGGAACACAACACTGCCCCTGACCGGAGATCTTGGCCCCTTCTTTGAGGCCGTCAATCAGACCTTTGCCGACTGGCTGAACCTTCACATCCCCGCCCTCCGCTCCATTCATCCGTCGGCTTTTATCACTGTCGGCTACAACAGTCTCCTGACCGCCCTGCCCGCCAACAGCCGGCTGGATTTTGTCAACCATCACCTCTACCAGCCGCCGACCTCTTTCGAAAACCTCCGGAAAGCCGTCACGACCTTTGACCGCCTCCGGGAAATCTGGCCCGACAAACCCATCACGCTGGGTGAATTCGGATACAGCTGCGGCACCCGCCTGCCGGACGGTTCCACCCTCGATATCTACAATGCGGCGGTCGGAGAATTGATGATTTACCTCTATGCATGGACCAACGGCTTTGACGGAGCCATGTCCTGGATGGTGTCCGACTGGCCGATTGCCCTGATTGATTACTCCGCCCCCTGGGTCAGCAAGACCAAACAGGCCTATGAAGCGGGCTTTGGGATGTACTACTACGACGGAACGGAAACCGGATATCCCAAACCCATTGTCGGCGCTCTGCGGACTTTCCGGGATTATCTGGACCTTTATCCGTCTGAAAAAGGAAAGCTGGAACTGCGGCCCGATTCCGCCCTTCAGACCGGCTGCGGCTGGCTGTATCAGGCCCCGCATGCCCTCTTTGCCGGTGCCAAAACCTTCCAAAACGAGCAAATCCTGTTCCGTGCTTCGCAGGCCGCCAATCTGATGCTCTATTGGACGGACAAAGAGCTTTACATCCTGTCCACGGCGGATGCCCAGCTGACTTTGAAAAAATCGTTTCTGCAGAGCATCTTCGGTACAGACAACTGTTCCCTCGAAGGCCGCCTGAAAACCTCCTCCAAAGCCGAAGAAATCTGGACCCTCGAATTGTTGGAAAGTCAGCCCTGTCGGCTGAGAAGTCTTTAATCGCTGCATTTATGGAGACTCATCAATGAAACTGGTTCGTTATTCAAAGAATCCGATTCTGAAACCCAACCCGAAGAATCCCTGGGAAAACTTCGTCACAACCAACCCCGGTGCCTGGTATGATGAAAAAACCGGCCGTGTGATGCTGCTGTATCGGGCCGCCGGCGATGACGAAGCCCATGTCATCCGTTTCGGTCTGGCCGTCAGCTCCAACGGCTATGACTTCCAGCGCGTCAGCGACCAGCCCGTTTTCGGCCCCAGTGCCGACGGATTTGACGCCGGCTGCGTCGAAGACCCCCGCATTATCAAAATCGGCGAGTACTACTACATCACCTACGCCGCCCGCTTTTACCCCCCGGGCCGATACTGGCTGGCTGCCGGAAAGCCCCAGGTCTGGAAGCAGAGCCCGCCGGAGTTTCCCTATCTGATTCGGGAAAACGCCACCGTTACCGGCCTGGCCCTGACCAAAGATTTCAAAACATGGATTCGGGCCGGACGCATCACCAACCCGTTGGTCGATGACCGCGATGTGATTCTCTTTCCCGAAAAGGTAAACGGAAAATTCGTGATGCTGCACAGACCGATGAGCTGGGTCGGCCCCCAATACGGAACGGAACATCCGGCTATGTGGATTTCCTTCTCGGAGGACCTGCTCCACTGGCCCCAAAGCACCCTGCTGGCCGCCGCAAAAGAGGATTGGGAATGCAAAATCGGCGGCAATACCCCGCCCATCCGCACTCCGCACGGCTGGCTGACCCTTTACCACGCCGTCGGCCCGGACCGGCACTACCGCCTCGGAGCAATGCTTTTAGACCTGAACAATCCGGCCAGGGTTACCCATCGAACCAAAGACTGGATTTTCCAGCCCGAGGAATGGTATGAAACGCAGGGATGCTATGACGGCGGCGGGGTTGTCTTCCCCTGCGGAAAAGTCGTCATCAACGATACGCTGTTTGTCTATTACGGAGCTGCAGACAAATATGTCGGATTGGCCACCTGCAAACTCAACGAGCTGCTGGAGTACCTGCTGTCCTGTCCGACCCACTCATAAAGCGAGTATTTGAAATTCCATTCAACGCCTGCCTGCATGGCTCCCTGCAAAAAGAATTTCGGCACTCCCCCCTTCTCGAGGGGGAGTGCCCTTTTAGCAGCAATAAGGCCGTTTCTTATTTTTTTCTGATATCTGTTGGAAATCCCCCTCCGGGCTGAGTCCTCAAGCAGCGGGGCGGACCTGCTTATTTAATCAGCGCGGCCAGTTCCTTAAACCGCTCATGGCGGGCATCCCTGAGCAATTCAAACAGCAGCATCTCCGTCGAGCTGATAACCGCCCCCGCCGCCGAAATCCGCCCGAGTCCAACGGCTTTATTTTCCTCAGTTCTGGAAGAAACTGCATCGGCAATCACATGAACATCGAATCCCCGATGGAGCAGGTCTGCAGCGGTTTGAAAGACACATACATGCGCTTCTATTCCGCACAAAACAGCCGCACGGCGGCCGCTCGCCTCCAGACGCGAAAGGAACCCCTCCGCTCCGCAGCAGCTGAAAGCCGTTTTCTCAAAGGGTTTCTGCCCATCCAGCAGTTCCCGCAATTCCCGAACCGTCGGTCCCAGGGCACGCGGTGCCTGCTCACACCACAACACCGGCATCTCCAGAGCCCGCGCCGTTCGCAAAAGCACTGCACATCGTGCAATCAGCTCTTCCCGACGACTCATCACAGCCGCCAGTTTTTCCTGGACATCCACCAGGACCAGACAGCTCTGCGAGGGAGTCAAAAGATTCGAAGCGGCGTTTCTCATTTGTCTATTTCTTCTCCGCCGAATTTCTGACTTCAATCACAAGCACAACCGCCGGCCCATCCGCCGTCATCGCACTTTGCGGTTCCGACATCTCCTTTTCCCAGGCCAGTCTGGGCTCGGCCGGCAGAAGAATCCGCTCCCCTTCTCCCGTTTCTTCCGCAGGCACCCGAATCGCCACATCCGAAAGCCCCCGGCGATTCAACCGCTCCAGATGCGAAGCCGTTATCTGCAGACGGGACGGGCTGCTCTGGCGGACCAGTTCCTCCATCTGCTCCGGACGAATCCCCTCTACGACAACCGCCCGAGCAGAGGATTCACCCGCCGCCAAAACAAACTGCGGCTTCGAAGACAATTCCCAGACCGGTTCCAGCATCTTCATCAGCGACAGCATCTGTTTCTGAGAGCACTGAATTCGATACACGGCACGGTCCTCAAAACGCTCTGAGGAGGCGGAAGAAAGAAGCTTATGAGCAACAACCGCTTTTTTGATGGACTCATTCACTGGAATCGGCTGCTCCGTAAGAAAGGTCAGAGTTCCCAACACCAGCACCGGCCCTTCTCCTGAAGCCGTCCCCTCCGCTGTCTGCAGCGGTTCGGGCGTCTGTCCCGGTGCAGTCAGAGCCACAGGAACAGTTTTCGGTTCAGGCGGTTTGACAATTTGAAGGACCAGGAGCCCCAGAATCGCCAGCGGCAGCATCACCATCGCCGCCGCGGCCGAGACCCAGCGAACAAGCAAAACAAACCGTCCTGCTCGAACGGATGGACGAGGGGACTCCGTATTCAGAATCAGCCGACGCTCCAGACGGGCGAGCACCTCTTCCTTCAGGCCATCCGGGGCTTTCTCTATCGGCAGAAATCCCAGCAGCTCCTTCTGACGGAATAACGCGTGCAAATCCTTGCGGATAACCGGATTATGCTGAGCCAGACGCTTCAGTTCCGTCTGCTGCCGTTCATTCAGCTCCCCGTCCAGAAAGCCGTGAATGAGCGAATCAACATGTTCGCGTTCTTGTTCGTTCATGCCAACACCGCTTCCAGCAAATCCCTCAGTCCGGCTCGAGCCCGACTGATTCGGCTTTTGACAGTCCCCAGTTCGATATCCAGAATCTCCGCAATTTCCTGATAACTCAGACCTTCAATATCCCGCAAAACCAGCACGACACGCTGTTCCTCCTCCAAACGTCTCAAGGCTTTCAGAACAATCTCACGGGCCTCTTTGTCCTGAGCCAACCCGGCAGGGTCCGCTTTCTCTCGACACATCAGGTACCCGGCCAGCCGCGTCGAGGCACGCTCCGTTTCTTCCGTGCCTATCGATGCATCGATAGAATGCATGGAAAGGCGGCCTCTTCGTTTGCAAAAATTCAGCGTCAGATTTACCCCAATTCGAAAGAGCCACGTGTAAAAACTGCTTTTGCCCTTAAAGTCGGTTATCTTCTCTAATGCTTTGACAAATGTTTCCTGGGTAAGTTCCGCGGCATCGTCAGGATTTGAACAAATTTTGAGGATTGTGTTATATAACCTGTCTTGATACCGGACAATCAGAAGCCCAGCGGCCTCCAAATCGCCGCGCTGAGACTGCTTAATCAGCAGCTCTTCTTCGAGGGTCTTGTTTTGGAAAGCCGAGCCGTCTTTCACACTTTTGTCTGCCGAAACCTGGTCTCTGTTTAACGCGAAAAATTCGAATAGTGCCCAAAAGGTCCGATAAAATCAATTCTTTTTCGCGACTTTCTTTTCAGTTCGTCGGTAAAACATAAACGGTTTCAAGACTCATCCCTTCCGCCGTCCGGCAGGTTGCCGAAAGCAGCAGCGGCTCCTCGGCGACTGCCCCCTCCAAATCCAGCAGAAACTCATACGCCCTCAGATAATCTCTCCAATAGAGATTATTGGTGCCCGCTTCGGTCAAGACCTGCTCCGGCCAGCTCTTTAAATGAGCCCCTTTGGGATTGGAACCCGACACCTGGTACCGATACAATTCAAAACGAACACGGAAAGGAACCTTCAGTCTGGAATCAAATCGGTCCCGCAGCTCCAGAAAAACCCGAAGGGCGGTCGGTTTTTTGGTCTCCTTGTCTCGGAGAATTTCCGTCAACCCCCCGAATCGAATCAGAACCGGCTGGAACCCGGCACTTGTACAGGAAACCTCCGGAACTAAAGCGGGAGGCGTTTCACAGCCTCCAAACAGCAGAACGCCCCCCAAAATCAAAACAATGGTTTTCAAAAACAAGCTGAACAGACCATTCGGATTATTCATGAATATCTTCACGAAGAAGATGTCCGAGACGGATTTTTTTCGTTTGGAGATATTTTCGATTATGTTCACCCGGCTTGGCCTGAAGAGGAATCTGCTCCACAATATGAATTCCATACACCTCCAGCCGGCTGATTTTCTTGGGATTGTTGGTCAGAATCCGAACGTTTCGAAGCCCCAAATCACGGCAGATTTGAGCTCCAATCCCATAATCCCGCTTATCCGGCAGAAAGCCCAGTTTCAGATTGGCTTCCACCGTATCCAATCCCTGCTCCTGAAGCTTATACGCATGAAGTTTGTTGGCCAGGCCGATTCCCCGCCCTTCCTGACGCAAATAAATCAAGGCCCCTTTCCCTTCAGCCTGAATCCGCTTCATCGCCTCCACCAGCTGATAGCCGCACTCGCATCGCTGTGAATGAAACAAATCCCCCGTCATGCACTCCGAATGCACCCGAATCAGAACCGGCTCCGGATGCTCAATGACCCTTCCCTGTTCATCCAAATCCCCCACGCCCCCTTTGCAGAGGGCCAGATGCGGTTCCGTAGAACCGGGACTTTCATACCCGATAAGGGTAAATTCGCCGTAATCCGTCGGCAGTCGAACCTGCTGAATGCGGCGGACCTGCTGTTCCCGCTGAAGACGGTACTCAATCACTTTGGCCACTGTTGTCATCTTCAGAGAATGCTTCCTGCAGTACTCCTCCAAATCGGGCACGCGAGCCATGGTCCCGTCATCATTCAAAATCTCACAGATAACGCCCGCCGGCCTCAAGCCCGCCAAACGCATCAGGTCCACCGCTCCTTCGGTCTGACCGGCCCGCACAAGCACCCCCCCCTTTCGGGCGCGAAGAGGAAACACATGCCCCGGACGCGCCAAATCAGCCGCCTTGGCGTTAGGGGATACGGCAACCTGGATCGTCCTGGCACGATCCGCCGCACTGATGCCCGTTGTGATGCCCTCCCGAGCATCAATGCTGACGGTAAAAGCCGTCCCCAGACGAGCCGTGTTTTCCGTACACTGCGGATGAAGTCCCAGCCGATCACAGTATTCTTCATCCATCGGCAGACAAATCAGTCCCCGTCCGTGTGTGGCCATAAAATTAATAATTTCCGGAGTCACCAATTCGGCAGCACACACCAAATCCCCCTCATTCTCCCGGTCTTCATCATCTACCAGGACAATCATTCGTCCCTGCCGAAGCTCATCCAGAATTTCCGGTATTTCACTGAAAATCGCCATTCAGACCTCGTCGTCCAATCATGATAAAGATACAAAAAGTATAGCCCCTTGCTCAAAAAAAGTAAAGGATTGTTCAGACACGTAAACGTTTTGGGCAAAGAGACTTAAAGCACAGCCCCGCCGTCAGCCGTCAAAATCTCGCCGGTGATCGAGTCGGTTTTGAGAAGAAACAAGACCGCCTCCATCAAATCGTTCATCGGAACAAACCGTCCCAAAGGAATTCTCTTCTTTCGTTCGGCTGCTTCTTGGCGATTGCGGATTGTCCCCTCGACAATCCCCGGCGCAATTGCATTGACCGCAATGCCGGGAGCCAGCTCTTTGGCCAGGGACTGGGTCGCAGCAATCAAACCGGCCTTCGCTGCACAGTATGCGGAATAGTCCCGCCAGGGGCGAAGGGCCCCAATATCTGCAAAAAAAAGAACCTTGGCAAAAGGCTTTTTGGCACCGGAGGAAAACCGGGACTTCACAAACAAACGAGTGATTAACAGGGGAACCGTCAGATTCAGATGAATCAGGTCTTCTATCTGCTGTTCCGTGCAGTTTTTCAGCGGAGTTTTCTCAAAAAGACCCGCCGAATGAATCAAAATATCGGTTGGACCGTATCTGCCAGCCTCCTGAAACAGCCGGCGGATTTGCTCGGCATCCCGAAAGTCCGATTGAAAGGCGAAGGCCCGTCCGCCGTGTCGGCGGATGCCCTGAACAAGCTTGTTTGCCAACCGGTCTTGACGATGATACTGGCAGAGGCACTGGACCCCCTCCCGGGCCAGCGATTCCGCCAGAAATCGCCCGATTTTTCCGGTCGAACCGGTAATCAGCGCCGTTTTTCCTCGCAAATCCATTTTGGTCATAGTAATTTATCCGGATTCACACATCAAGAAATTTGACGAGAAGATTCTGAAAAGGGTTTTCGGATACAGACTTGATGAACCGTCGGATTGCAGTATAATAGCCACCCTAAAAGGTTCTGAAAAATGGCTTTATTAAACGTAAATATCGACCACGTCGCCACGATTCGTCAGGCCCGAAGAACCGACGAGCCGGACCCTGTTTGGGCAGCCGTCCAATGCGAGCTGGCTGGTGCCAACGGCATTACGGTTCACCTTCGTCAGGACCGCAGACACATCAACGACCGGGACGTCCGACTGCTGAAGGAAACCGTCGCCTGCAAGTTTAATCTCGAGATGTCCATCGCAGAGCCGATTGTCCGGATTGCCGAACAGGTCGTTCCGGACCAGGTCACTCTCGTGCCGGAGAATCGGGCCGAGCTGACGACGGAAGGGGGGCTCGACTGCATACGCTGGCAAAAACAGATTCAAAAAGTCGTAAAAAGAATGCATAAAAAAGGCATTCTTGTCAGCGCTTTTATTCTGCCGGAAGAAAACCAGATAACGGCCGCCGCCGAAGCCGGCTGTGACGCCGTGGAACTGCATACGGGCCTCTACGCCAATGCCAAAACCGATCCAGCCATTGAGCAAACCCTCAATCAGCTGCGGGACGGACGGGATATTGCCTTTGCCGCCGGACTGGTTGTCCACGCCGGACACGGGTTAACCTACCGCAACATTCGGCCCATTGCCCGGATTGAAGGCCTCTGTGAACTGAATATCGGACACAGCATTATCTCGCGGGCGGTGCTGGTCGGCCTGCGGCAGGCAACAGAAGAAATGATTCGACTTATCCAGAACAAATAAGGAAGCAAAAAATGTTCAGCGGAAGCATGGTAGCGCTTATTACCCCCTTTCAGGACGGGCAGGTCGATTTTGAAACCCTCGAAGAACTGGTGGAGTTTCATCTGGAAAACGGCACAGACGGCATCGTGCCGGTCGGGACAACGGGAGAGTCCCCCACCCTCAGCTATGATGAACACAAAAAAGTCATCGAATGGGTTGTCAAAACCGTCGGCGGACGAGTCCCTGTGATTGCCGGCACGGGCTCCAACAGCACGGCAGAGGCCATTGAACTGACCGCTTTTGCCCGGAAAGTCGGCGCCGATGCCTCGCTTCAGGTCTGCCCCTATTACAACAAACCCACGCAAGAGGGGTTCTATCAGCACTTCAAGGCCATCGCAGAAGAAGTGGATATCCCGCTGGTTCTGTACAATATTCCCGGCCGATGCGGCGGGACAGGTCTGACGCCTCAAACCGTCGCCCGTCTGGCTGAAATCGAAAACATCGTCGCCATCAAGGAAGCCACCGGCTCTCTGGATATGACCAGCGAGATTCTCTCCCTGTGCAATATCACCGTGCTGTCCGGAGATGACTCCCTGACCCTTCCCATCTGCTCGGTCGGCGGCAAAGGCGTTATCAGTGTGATAGCCAATATTGTTCCGGCCGATGTGAAAGCCATGACCGACCTGATTCTGGAAGGCGACTTTGTTTCCGCCCGCAAATGGCACCGAAAACTCTTCCCGCTGGCAAAGGCCATGCTCGGACTGGCCTCGAATCCGATTCCCATCAAAGCAGCAATGGCCATGCTGAACCTGGCACCGGAAGAGCTGCGTCTGCCGCTGACGCCGCTGAACGACGCTCAGAAAGCGCAGCTCCGCGAAGTCCTCGTCCAATACGGCATCCTCTCCTGAGGCGCTTTTCGGTCCGTTTTTATCCTCTGAGAATCCAACGCAGATATCTCTTGAAAAGAGCGGTCTGCGTTTTTTTGTTTCCACTCCTTACAAGGACGCATCTATCCGCTCTCGTTCCGGCAGCTATGCGTCCATTTTGGTCACCCCCGGCCAAAATGGACTTTTTTCCGTATCGGTCTTTCCACACACAGGTTTTAACGTTTGTTCGAAAAACGAAACGGCCGAGCCGGTCAGTTCGCCTTCTTCAGCGATTCATTTTCCCTCCGACACAGAGATGTCGCATCCCCTTATATCACAGGCATTTGCAGATTTTTTAAAAAAATCTGTTCTGTCGGCACGGCCTTTGTATTTACTCCTGTCAGTTAAGTTCTCGAACGAAAAAAAGTAAAGACCTTACAAATGTACATTGTCGCCAAAGCAAATGTTTTAGCAATTGGAGTGCACAAGCGAATCGAATCCTTAAAAGAATTGCCGATTCGATTGATTTGTCTGAATCGCGGAAACGATGCAGTTCGCTCTTTGAAAAATGAAACGATTCACAGTGTAATCAGTCATTGGCACCTGAAGGATATGCCGGACGGGGCCTTTCTGAAAGGCCTCAAAAGCATCCGTCCCGACATGCCCACCATCGCCGTGATTGAATCCAACAATCCTCAGCAGGAGATTCAGGCCCGTTCGCTGGGCGTCTCGGCCGTGGTTACCGAGGATTGTTCGGAAGACCATTTCCGGCAGATCGTCTGCGGCGTGCTCGGACTGCGGGATGCCGCGGTGCTCGAGGATCTGTACGCTGTGAAAGAACTGTAGGAGAAAGAGCTGCTCCGCAAAACAACGGAGCAGAACGGCAGGAGTAAGCAAACGTCCGGTTTTCCGGACGAAGAGAATATCTTTCCTCCTCCTCCAAATGTCGGGCTTGCATGCCAACGAACGGTGGTCTAAGCCCGACACAAAAACAGCCGCGGGGCCCTGAGCCCCGCGAAACAATATCTTTCCTCCTCCTCCAAATGTCGGGCTTAGAGGCCAACGAACGGTGGTTTAAGCCCGACACGAAAACAGCCGCGGGGCCCTGAGCCCCGCGAAACAATATCTTTTCCTCCTCCTCCAGTTGGGTTCGCCAGCCGCCAACCCTGACGACTGCGAACCCGACATTATCAGCAAAGCAGACCCTCCGTCTTCTGAATATAGCAAAGGGCGCAAGTCCGTCGTTGTGAAGTGTGTGTTGCGTATGGAAGAGGCGGGACCGAGTTTTTCCCGCTAATCGGGCCTCAGACAGTCGCCGCTGTCTGAGGCCCGATTTTTTTCCGGCTTGCTATTCTCCCTGCTTCCTGCTACTCTTATTCGAAAGAAAACAGCGGTTCAAAAGGAAAATCCTATGAAACGTCCGATTTATTCAAACTTATGCAGGGGGGGAGTGCTC
Source organism: Anaerohalosphaeraceae bacterium (assembly GCA_037479115.1). Lineage (NCBI taxonomy): Bacteria > Pseudomonadati > Planctomycetota > Phycisphaerae > Sedimentisphaerales > Anaerohalosphaeraceae > Anaerohalosphaeraceae bacterium. Next base: position 42,596 of record JBBFLK010000008.1, read on the forward strand.
GCTGCGGTCCTCTTGGGTCTGAACGGCTGTGTCGAACGGCGTCTGACGATTCTGACGGACCCGCCGGATGCACTGGTGTGGCTCAATGATGAAGAAATCGGCCGAACTCCGGTCACCGTCGGCTTTAACTGGTACGGAGACTACAAAGTCCGCATTGAAAAAGAAGGATATGAAATCATCCGCACCAACAAGGCCCTGAAGCGTCCGCCGGAAGATTATTTCCCCCTCGATTTTCTGGCGGAAGTGCTCTGGCCCGGCACCATTCGGCGGGACTTTGCGTGGAGTTTTGCCCTTGAGCCCGCTGTCAACCCGACGGCCGAGCAGCTGCTTGAACAGGCGGATGCCTTTCGCCAGAGAGCCGGCCGCGACCTTCCCGCCGCCCCCTGAAACACCGGCCGTCAGAAAGAAATCCGATAGCCCTGGCCGTGAACGGTCTTGATCAGATTGCGGGCGGGCCCCAGTTTTTTGCGAAGAGCGGCCACGTGGACGTCCACAATCCGTTCGTTTTCCCCGGAGGAAGACGGGCCTGCCGCCTTCAAAAGTTCTTCCCGGCTTCGAACGGCCCCTTCCGCCCGGATAAGTTCTGTGAGGATGGCAAACTCGGCCGGCGTCAGGTCCACGGGCTTGCCTTCCACAAACACCTGCCGTCCCGACGGGAACACGCGGACCGACCCGACGGCAAGAATTTCCTGGACACTCGACGGAATCGGCCGGCTTCGGCGCAGAACAGCCTCCATCCGCGCCAGCAGCACCGGCATGCTGAACGGCTTGGTGATGTAGTCATCCGCCCCGACACTCAGCCCGACAATGATATCCGTCTCCGTATCCTTAGCGGTCAGCAGGATAATCGGGATGGAGGCGGTCTTTTCGCTGTTCTTCAGCCGGGCCGTCAGCTGAATGCCCGAAATATCCCCCAGCAGAATATCCAGCAGAATCAAATCCGGCGGTTCTTTTTCAATTTCACGGAGGGCTTCCTGTCCGCACAGTGCCGTGCGAACCTGATAGCCGTGCTGCTCCAGACTCATCTGCAGCAGGTCCAGCAGGTCCTGCTGATCATCCACAATCAAGATTCTTCGATTCATAGCGATTTATTGTAGGCGGATGTTTTGCGCTGTCTATAAAAAAAGCCGTTTCCTGTGAAACGGCTTGTATTCTTCTGACCCAACGGCCCTGTCAGCAGATAGCCCGCCAACTCTGATTGAGCTCCTCCAGAAGTGAAATCACTTCTTCGATCATTTTCGCGTCTTTTCGGATGTTGGCCTGCGTCAGATGACGCTGCATAAAATTGTAAAGGGCTCGAAGATTCTGAGCAATTTGACCGCCCTTTTCCATATCCAGCACGGTGTTCAGCTCAAACAGAATATCCTGGGCTTTGCCGATGTGCCTTCCTTTGGCTGCCATATCTCCCCGCCGCAAGTCCTCCAGGGCCTGACGGAGAAACTTAATTGCTCCGTCGTAAAGCATCACAATCAAACGCCCGCGGCTTTGGGTGCTGATGGCGGTTTCCTGATAGACATTGAATCCGTTCATAACCACACTCCGGACAATTTTCTTCCGGCCGCAACACCGGAGACTTCCCTTCCCTGACCGCCTTGTTAAAGATTCGGAAGACGGCCGCCGTTTCTCAGCGGCCGTCCTCCGGTTTTATCCTGAATCCTGTCAGAGGCGTTTACCGAAGCAGATTCAGCGCCATCTGAGGCATAGAATTGGCCTGAGCCAGCATCGCCACGCCGGCCTGCGCCAGCACCTGCTTGCGAGTCAGGGCCGCCATCTCCGTCGCCACATCGACATCCGAAATACGGGACTCGGACGCCATCATGTTTTCGGCCTGAATGTTGAGCACTTCGTTCGTGCTTTCCAGGCGGTTGATCATATAGCCCAGATAAGCGCGGGCACTGTCTTTCATCTCAATCGCCGCGGTGACCAGACTCAACGCTGCTTCTGCACTGCTTCCGGTTGTTCCGGCAATCGACACAGCGGAACTTCCGAACAGAGCGGACGTCTGCACATCCACTGAATTGACATCAATGTAGGAATTTTCACCGAAATGAATCCGAATAGCGGCGGAATTGTTCAGCATGTTGATGCTGTTGAAATTGGCCGTTTGGGCAATTCGGTCAATTTCCCGCATCATCTGCTGGAACTCGTTGTTCATAATGTTCCGCTGCTGTTCTGAATACGAGCCCGTAGCCGCCTGTTCGGCCAGCTCTTTCATTCGAATCAGCGCATTGTCAATGGTCGCCATCGCACCTTCCATCACCTGGAGCATACTGATGGCGTCCTGCGCATTTCGAGAGCCCTGCTTGATCACCGCAATGTCGGCCCGCATCAACTCACGGACCGCCAAACCTGCCGCATCATCCTTGGCACTGTTAATGCGCTGGCCGGACGACAACCGCTCAATCGACCGCGCCAACGAATCATAGCTCATGCCAAGCTGGCGGGCGGCATTTTCCGCCATAATGTTACTTTTGATTGACAGCATAGTCTGACTCCTTACAAAAAGAAGGTTTGCCTTTGCCCCTGTCAGGACATTTCCAAGGGACGTTTCCGCTTCGACTTTTCAAACATCAATTGCAGAGCCGCCGACTTCGAACAGCTCTGAAATCCATTACCATTATCGAACAGCAAAAACCCCACTTTAGAGGCCTAAACCCCCTATTTTGACACATTCCTGCGAAGGACCGATAGTGCTTTGGATGGCGAAGGTGAAAACCCAAATCAACGGAAGAAAAAAAATCTTCTCAAATGAATTTTTTTTGAAAAGAAATGTTTTCCTGTTCTGACTTTCGTTTATAGGACGTGGAAACTCCATTCAGGGTTTGAATCCAAACAGAGGATTGTCCGAAGAATTATCGGACGAACAAAAGGGGGCGTCAAAACGAAAATGATATTGCGTCTGAACCTGTTTTTCTTTCCGGCTCAGCTGAGTTTGGCAGTAAGGTCCCGAATCAGCCCCTGCAGCACACTGGGAGGAAGGTCGCTCAGTTCCGGTTCCGGGCGCTCCGCTCGGGCCATCGCCGCCAGAATCCGCAGCGTCATTTTCTTCATCGGTTTGAGGGCCAGAAATGTTTTGTCCGCAGAAGCCAGCTCTCCGTCCGCCATCTGCCGCAGATAAAGAATGACCTTCTTAATCACCTCGGTCTCATCCAGCTCCGCTGTCGAAACGGCCGTTTCCTCACTCGGCAGCCGGCTTTCATGCAGAATATGCTGTGTCAGGTTATGCGTCTCCCGCATCATTTCCTGGATGCGGCTTTCCTCCGCTTCATCAATCGGAGCCAGACGAAGCTCCTCCTCATCCTCCGACTTGGGCAGCGGAATATAGCACCGATGTCCGCAGTACGGACAGCTGCCCCACTTGCCTCCTGCCTGGTCCGGTGCTTTGATTTTTTTCTTGCACGATTCACAGTGAAAACTGATCGGCATACCAAACTCCCTTAGACATCCCTCTCGTTAAGCCCGTTTGCGGGTTCTTTTCCGAAATTCTGCCCGAACGTCCGTCGTAATCCCGCCCCGCGGAGTAAAGGAAGAAGTAATCCGCATCCATCGAGGAGCCGCCGCACCGGACAGGTCATCCAGAATCTCATTAGTCAAATGCTCATAAAAGACGCCCCGGCTGCGATAGCTCTGCAGATAGTACTTCAGACTTTTCAGTTCTATGCACTTGCGGTCAGGGATATATTCAATGAGGATCTGCCCAAAATCGGGCTGTCCGGTCTTCGGACATACACTCGTAAATTCCGGACAGCGGATGGTAATCACATAATCGCGTCGAGGATAGGGATTATCGAACAGTTCAATCGCAGGTTTTTCAACACTCATTTGGACTCCCGGCTGACAATCTGTTATACTGGGTATCTTAACAAAAACCATCTGGATTTCAAGATAAGACTATGAACCTGCAAAAAAAAGCCGTCGTTCTGCTCAGCGGAGGATTGGACTCGGCCACCACTCTGGCCATCGCCCGGCATCAGGGTTTCTGCTGTTATGCACTCAGTTTTCGCTACGGCCAACGGCATACGGTTGAAATCGAAGCCGCCGGCGCAATAGCCAAGGCCTTAGGGGCTCTCGAACATCGAATTATAACGATTGATTTGGCCTCGTTTGGCGGGTCCGCCTTAACAGACCCTGCTGTAGAGGTCCCGAAAACAGGACTAAATCTATCCTCAATCCCTGTCACGTATGTCCCAGTCCGAAATCTGATTTTTTTGTCGTACGCCCTTGCCTGGGCCGAAGTACTCAAGGCATTCCATATCTTTATTGGCGCCAATGCCGTCGATTACAGCGGCTATCCGGACTGTCGGCCGGAATTCTTCGAGGCATTCCAAAAAACAGCCAACCTTGCCGCCGCGGCCGCCGTCGAAGGCAAAGGAATCTTTCAAATCCATACCCCGATTATCCAGATGAGCAAAGCCGAAATCATCAAAACGGGACTCCAACTCGGCGTGGACTATTCCCTCACACACAGCTGCTATGACCCTTCGCCTGAGGGACTGGCCTGCGGTCTGTGCGATTCCTGTCGTCTGCGAAAAAAAGGATTTCAGGAAGCAGGCGTTCCGGACCCTACCAAATATGTTTCGTGAGAAATTATGGTAATCACCAAACATCTATCCATCAAAACAAACGGAAATACCCAGATTCTGGATACTACAGACCAGGTGCAGCAGGCCGTAAATGATTCCGGGCTCCTGTCCGGAATTGCCGTTCTGTTTGCCGTCGGTTCGACGGCGGGGCTTACCACGCTCGAGTATGAACCGGGTCTGGTTCAGACCGACATCAAAGCGGCCTTCGAACGAATCGCCCCCAAAAACGACATCTATGCCCACGAAGACACCTGGAATGACGACAACGGCCATTCCCATGTCCGCGCAGCGCTTCTGGGGCCTTCTCTGACTGTTCCCTTCACGGACGGGCGACTGACCCTCGGTACCTGGCAGCAGCTCGTCCTGATTGATTTTGATACACGGCCGAGAAACCGAACGATTGTCTGCCAGATTCTCGGGGAAAACGATTCAAAAAAAACGCCGGAATTGTAACGTTTGGGGCTCCGGAACGTATTACTGGGGGAAACAACAACCCAAACTCTTTGAAAGGAACCGCTTATGAAACGCTTGACTTTTCTTGTGTGTCTGAGTGCATCGGTTTTCAGTGCCGCGGCCGCCCCGCTGAACAGGAATTCCATCGGTGCCGATGCACGCTGGGTCCTGCACCTGGACCTGGATGCATTCCGGCAATCCAAACTGGGTTCCCTCATTCTGACCGACATCCAAACTCAATTCGGCGAAAAAATCCAGGCCCTCCAGGAGCTGATCGGCTCAAACGCCTTGACGGATTTCAGTCATTTCACAATCTATGGGCCGGACAATCAGGAGCAAAACGCCGTCCTGCTGGCGGAAGGCCGCTTCAGTCAGCAGAAACTGCTCGCCCTGCTGATGCTCAGTCCCCAGTACCAAAAAAGCACCTACGGCAATTACGTCCTGCATGAGTGGTTTGCCCAGCACCACGGAAAATACCAAATCGGCACCTTCGCCCGGGACAATCTGATTGCAATTTCTCAAAACCCGCAAGCCCTTCAGCAGGCCCTGGATGTTCTGGACGGCAAGCGCCCTCCGCTGACCCAGGCGCCCTGGCTGAGCGGGAATGGACGAGCCCCCGCGGCCCCGATTCTCCTCGGAGCCGCCTGCGGAGTCAGAGAGCTCACCGCCAACCAGCCCCAGGCAGCCCTGCTGGCCAACACCCAAACTCTCTTCCTGTCTGTCAGTGAAAACAGCGGCTCCTTCCAGATTCACGTTCTTCTCCAGACAGACAACCCTCAAACCGCTCTGCGGCTGGAACAGGCCGTTTTGGGAATGAAGGCGTTCCTTGCCTTAAGTCAGGCCCCCTCCGCATCCGCCGCCGGCAGTTCGAATCCCTCTCCTCTGGCTGCCCTGCTCGACAACTGCCGACTCATCCGAGAGGAGAATGCCGTCCTGCTTCAGATGGAAATGCCCTCGGAGTCTGTCTATCAGGTTCTGCAGCAATGGCATCAGGGCCGCGGCGGTGCCGCTCAGCCGAATCCGTAATTTTGTTCATCCGACAAAGAACTTCGGAATGCAGAAACGCCGAGACACTAATCCGACACAGGACAACGCCCGCCGAGAGGACCGTTTCCAAACTGCCGAAACGGCCTTCTCGGCCTTTGAACAGATTGTCCGGGATTACACTGCCCCGCTGATGCGGTTTATTTACAGCCGCGTGCGGTGTCCGGCCGATGCAGAAGACATTTGTCAGGAAACATTTCTGAAGGCCTATCGTTCGCGGAATTCTTTCGATGGGCAAAGTTCGCTGAAAACCTGGCTGTTTTCCATCGCCTATCACGAAACCGTCTCGTTTCTTCGAAAAAAGAAACTCCCGACCACCGGCACTTTCGGTCTGCTGTCTGCGAAAATCCCCCTTTCGGAACCCGAAAACCGGGACGAAGAAAACATCTGGCACTGGGCCCGGGAACTGCCCGCCGAACAGTACACCCTCCTGTGGCTGAAGTACAAAGAAGAACTCTCCACAGAGCAAATCGCTCGAATCCTCCGCAAAAGCCGGCTGAATACCCGCGTCATGCTGCATCGGGCCAGACGCCGACTGGCCGAACTCCTGCAGCGAAAACTCCACAGCCGTATGGAACCCTTCCCTGGTTCCGTTCCCAAACGTCTTGCCTGCAAATCAGGAGCAAGCCATGTTCTGCCGCATCATTAAAAAACAGATAAATCGTTTTCTGGATGAGCAAGTCCCTCTCTCCGCCGGGGTCCGCAAACATCTGGAACACTGCCCGTCTTGTCGGCTCTATTATGAAAATCTTCTTCGAGTTGAAACAAAACTCCGACGGGAAATGCCGGAGCAGCCCGATGTGGATATGTCCGCTCTTGAGCAAAGAATTCTCTCCAGAATCCGCGGCGAACCCGAGACGGTTCTTGTCCGGCCGCAAATACACCAGCGGCTGCGTGCGTTGACCCGCATCGCCGCCGTCGTACTGATTTCGGCCGCCCTCTTCGGTCTGTTCCGCAGTTTCAAAAGCCCTTCCGCCCGTCCGAATGTGCCGGCGGAAATCAATCCGCTCGGACGCGCCATTGCCTCCGATTTCTATGCCGTCCAGAACCGCCTGCTGGCCGACTCGCTTCAGCAGCCGTTCGAAACAGAAATGGACAACCTTGCCCGAGACATGCAGACGGCGGTTCGGTTTGTCGCCGCCTGCCTGCCGCAGCCCCCGTGGGGGCTGGAACTGCCCTGATTGCTACAGCAGCGGCGTCAGCGTCCGAACGATGCTCTCGCACAAATGACGCCCCAGGCCGGCCTTGGCGATTCCTTGCTGACAGCCCCCGAACAGCATCCGAATCCAGGTTTCAACCGCCTCAATCTCCGCCGGACTGTACACACACATCGCAATCTCATAATTAATCAGCAGACTTCGGTAGTCGATATTTGCCGACCCGAGGATGGCCATCTGACGGTCCATCAGCACCACCTTAGCGTGCAGCATCCCCGGCGTAAAGAAAAGGACCTTTCCCCCCGCCTGCTGAATCTCCCGAAGCGGAATCCCGCGTCCCCAGTCCGCCAGGAGATGATTGGAGCGGCGAGGCAGAATAATCCGCACATCAATGCCCCGCCGTGCGGCCAGCACCAAGGCCTGCGTGAGGGAGTCATCCGGCACGAAATACGGCGTGACCACCCAAAACCGCTCCTGCGCCGCATAAACCGCCGTCAGAATCGCATCATACAGCGCATCATTCGGCACATCCGGCCCGCTCGGAACCACTTGCACGACCGCCTGTCCAGTTCCCTTATCGGCCAATCGCTCCGGGCGGATTTCCGGGAGCTGCTGACCGCTGGCAAAATACCAGTCGTATCGGAAAACCTGCGTATAATGCCGCACGGCCGGTCCTTCGAGGGTAAACGCCAAATCCCGCCACCGCCCCTCATACGGCACCGGCCCCATATATTCCCGGCCGATATTCGTCCCCCCCGACAAAACCTTCTTTTCGTCCACGACAACGATTTTTCGGTGATTGCGGAGGTTCGCCCGTCCGCGAAACGGACGATGAAAGACCGGCATGAAATGAGCATACTGACCGCCCGATTCAACAAGAGGGCGGAGAAATCGTCCCCGCGTATGAAGACATCCCACCCCGTCCAGAAGCAGACACACCCGCACACCCGCTCGGGCCTTTTCGGAAAGAACCTCCAGCACCTCAATTCCGCGCTTGTCCTTTCGGAAAATAAAGGTGGCCAAATAGATGGATTCCTGGGCGGAATGCAGCATCTTCATCAATTCCAGATAGGTCTCTTCTCCCGTTCGGCACAGCACCAGATTATGCCCACCTTCGGCGGGCGGATGCCCATAGGAACGGAGCAGCCGCTCAATCGGCCCCAAATCCCGCTCTTCGCCCTTCTGCTGAATCAGCCCCAGCTCGCCCTTCTTGTCGGCCTCCCTGCGGATTTTTCGGCCTCCGAATATCAGATAAAGCGGAACACCAATATACGGAATCAGAATCACCGCCAAAAGCCACGCTATCGTTCCGGAAAAAGACCGCTTCTGCAGAAGGATATACGCCACCAGCAATACGCCCAGCAGAAAGCCGGCGATGGCAACGATATTGGTCAGAAGCCAGGCCCAAAAGGCATGCAGGATGTCTGTCATAATCTCCGCAGCTCCTTTCTCGATCCTTCCGAGAACAATAGACAGACCGCTCACTGAATATCAAAGGTGATGCTGTAGGCCTCTCCGTCAAACTTTGTATGAATCTTATAACCGGAATTGTAAAAAATCGTCAGCATCGCCTTGTTCATCGGCAGCACGGTTGCATAAAAACTCTTAACGCCGCGTTTGCGGGCAATTTGAACCAGATATTCCAGAAGCAGAGAGCCCATCCCCTTGTCCTGCCATTCATCCTGAACAATAAAGGCCACTTCCGCCGTCATTGTCTTGGGGTCCAGAAAATACTGGGCGATCGCCACAATCTCCTCCTGCCCCTCCGGCCCCGGCACCACCCCCACAATCGCCAGATTCTGCTCATAATCCACATTGGTCAGTTTCTGAACATCCTTATGAGGGAACGTCTTCGTATGGGTAAAGTACCGCTTCTTCACCGAATCCGGACTGAGCGAATACAGCATCTCCGACAAGGCACTCTCGTCGGTCGGCTTGACCGGACGCAGAAAGATTTCCGTTCCGTCTTTGAGCGTCTCATACTTTTCCAGCTCCTGCGGATACCGAACCTTGTCCCATTCAATCTCAATCTGGTCCGGAGAAATGTATTTGCGGGCCTTGGCCGCCTGAATCAGCTCTTTGCGGAATTTCGGATGGGCGATATTAATCAAAGCCAGCGCCCGCTCCCGGATGCTTTTGCCGTGCAGGTAGGCAATTCCGTATTCGGTCACCACATAATGCACATCTCCCCGCGTGGTCACAACTCCCGCCCCCTCCGTCAGCGCCGGCACGATACGGGAAACGGTGTCGTCTTTGGCCGTGGAGGGCATCGCAATAATCGGCTTGCCGCCCCGGCTGCGGGCGCAGCCCCGAATAAAATCCACCTGCCCGCCGATGCCGCTGTAAAACCGGTATCCCAGCGAATCCGCACAAACCTGACCGGTCAAATCAATCTCCAGCCCCACATTAATCCCGACCATCTTGTCATGCTGGGCAATCACAAACGGGTCGTTGACGTACTCCGTCGGATGAAACTCAAAAAACGGATTGTTGTTGATATAGTCGTAAAGCCGCTGAGAGCCCATACAGAAACTGGCCACCACCCGGCCGTTGTTGATGGTCTTTTTCGAACAGGTCACCGCACCGCATTCGATCAGCTCAATAATCCAGTCCCCGAACATCTCCGTATGAACGCCCAGCTCCTTCTTGTCGTGGAGAAATTCCGCCATCGCCTGAGGGATTCGACCGATGCCGCATTCAATCGTGCTGCCGTCTTCAATCAGCCGGCTCAGATTCTGCCCGATTTTCCGCAGCACCTCGTTGCTTGTCGGCGGCTCGACCGTGATAATCGGCTCATCATACGGCACCATCGCATCAATCGAGTTGACATGAATAAAACTGTTTCCCAGGGTGCGAGGCATATACCGATTGACCTGCGCAATCACATATTTGGCATTGGCCGCCGCCGACTTGACAATATCCACCGACACCCCCAGACTGCACAGCCCGTTGACATCCGGCTCCGTCACGGAAATCAGCGCCACATCCAGCGGGATTCCCCCGCTTTCAAACTGGCGGGGAATATCCGAAAGGAATATCGGCGTGTAATCTCCCACTCCTTCCTCCATCGCCCCGCGCACATTTTCCGCAATGAAAAAGGAATTCATCTTGAACTTCTCGCGGAATTTCGGCTCCACATAAGGTGCCGCGCCCATCGTTAGCAGGTGAATGATGTGCGCATCAAAAATATGGTCACCGTATTCCACCAGGGCCTGCACAAGATGCTGCGGCTGCCCGCAGCCGGTCCCGATAAAAATCCGGTCTCCCGGCTTAATCAGCTTCATTGCCTCGCGGGCCGTGCAGACCCGATTCGCATATTTCTGCTTCCAGTCAAAGGACGACATCGGAAGACCTCCCAAAAACTCAGGCGGATTTCAGCGTTTTTCAAGGGTCATCATTGCATCCACCGCAATCGGCGTGACCCCCTCTTTGCCGACCACGAACGGGTTGATGTCCATTTCCTTAATTTGGGGAAACTCCGTCACCAGCTGGCTCAGACGCTGCAGGGCCTCTGCAATGGCATCAATATCCACGCCCTCCTCGCCCCGAGCGCCTCGGAGGATATCGTACGTCTTGGTGCGGACCAGCATCTCCTTGGCCTCCTCGGCCGTCAGCGGCGCCGGATAAAACGCCACATCCTCCAGTACCTCCACCAGTTTGCCGCCCATCCCGAACATCATCAGCGGACCAAAACGAGGGTCCCGCGTCATCCCCAGAATCACCTCCTTGCCCGTGTTGCACATCTGCTCGACGCTGATGCCGAGAATATGGGCATGCGGGACCTTTTTGGGGATGCGGTACATCATCAAATCAAAAACATCCATCACCTCCTGCTCGCTGGTGATGTTGGTTTTTACCCCGCCGACTTCTGTTTTGTGAATGATATCCGGCGACCAGACCTTCAGAACCACCGGAAAACCGATTTGCCTGGCTATGCTCGCGGCCTGCTCCGGCGTCGTGGCGATTCCGCCGGCCGGTGTGACAAATCCGTACGCCTCCAGCACCTCCTTGGTTTCCATCTCCCCCACTTCCATCTGGCCCAGACGCAGATGCCGCTCAATAATCCGCTCCACCTTGCGGCGGTTTACATTAAACAGTTTTACCACCCGTTTCGGCCGATTCCGCCAGGCATGATACTGTGTCATGACTTTGAGCGTGCGAACGGCACTTTCCGGACAGTCGTACTGGGGAATATGCCCGTCCCGGAGAACCTTCAGCGCTTCGGCAACCCGGCTGGCCCCCAAAAAGCAGGCCAGCACCGGCTTATCCGGCTTCTCTCTGGCCACACGGACAATCGCTTCCGCCGTCGCCACACAGGCCGTCATCGCATGCGGACTGAGCAGCACCAGCGCACTGTCCACATTGGGGTCATCCAACACCGTCCGCAAAGCAAATTCGTACCGGTCCTCCAGCGCATCACCCAACAGGTCAATCGGATTGCGGATATTGGCCGCCCGGGCCATCTGCTGCGACTGCTCCAGAATCCGCATCGTCTGCTCTGTAAAAACCGCCAGCTGGAGTTCTTCCCGTTCTATGGCATCCGTGGCCATAATCCCCGCCCCGCCTGCATTGGCTATCACCGCCACCCGCGGTCCGGCCGGACAGGGTTCATACGCAAAGGCCTGCGCATAATAAAACTGATGTTTAATGGACTCACAGCGAATCACGCCCGCCCGCTCAAAGACACACTCATACGCCGTTTCCGCCTCCGCCAGACGTCCCGTATGCGACGAAGCCGCCCGAGCCCCGGCCTCTGTAAAGCCGGCTTTCAAAAGCAGAATCGGCTTGCGCCGGCTGATTCGCTCGGCCTGCTTGATGAATGCATCCCCATCCGATATCGTCTCCAGATATCCGGCAATCACCGCCGTCTCCGGGTCATCCCCCAGCGCCCGAATCAGCGTCAATTCATCCACATCCGCCTTGTTGCCGATGCTCACCAGTTTGCTGAAGCCCATCCCCCAGTTTCGAGCCATATCCACAAATGCGGCCATCAGCGAACCGGACTGGGAAAAATAGGCCACATTGCCCGGCTCCGGAAGCTCCCCGCCGAAACTGGCATTGATTTTCCGGGACGGCACCATAATCCCGATGCAGTTGGGACCAATGATGCGGATGCCGGCAGCCCGCGCCATTTGCAGAATCTCCTGCTCCAGACGGGCTCCCTCCGGTCCGGTTTCTTTAAAACCGGATGAAATGATGATAACTGCCTGAACCCCGATTTCCGCACACTCCTTGATGACCTGCGGAACCAGTTTGGCCGCCACCGCCACCACCACCAAATCCGGAACAGAACCGATGGCCTTCAAACTCGGATAACACGGCACTCCCCCGATTTCCGAAGCGTTCGGATTGACCGGATAAAGAGCCCCGGGATACCCCGCTTTCTGCATTGCGGCAAACAGTTCATAGCCCACCTTGCCCGGTTCCCTCGATGCCCCCACGATGGCTATAGAACGGGGCTCAAAAAAACGCTCCAAACCCGTCATGAACGATTACCCTTCAAAAGGGGACTTGTTCAAACCCGTTTCGGCCCTTTCTCCGCCTCCGCTCCGGCCGCAGAACCAACCGGAGCAGAAATTCGCTTGAATTTTGCTCCGTAGTTATAATCGGACTTGCCGAATCTGTAAAGGGATTTCCCCCGTTTCGGTCGGGAATCCTACTCATCCGGAAATCTTGATTGAAATGCTTGCTTTTTTCTTCGCAAACGGCTATAAGAGAGTCCTTGTCGCCGAAGTAGCTCAACGGTAGAGCACGGCTTTCGTAAAGCCGGGGTTGTGGGTTCAAATCCCATCTTCGGCTTGAAATAAGAGCACCGAGCGCAGGCCGAACATCTCCGGAAATATTTTCCTGCGGTCAGCGGCAAATTGGGCTTGCTGAAACTCTGTTCCTTTGATACAGTGCGAACCTTCCGACAAAGGGCGATTAGCTCAGCTGGTAGAGCAGCTGACTCTTAATCAGCGGGTCCCAGGTTCGAATCCTGGATCGCCCATTAACACATAAGGCCTTGCAAGATAAACACTTGCAAGGCCTTTTTTGTTGTGCTTTTACACAAGATAGCGGCTGTCCGTCTCCTGGAACGGCCGAATCTTTTTGGCCATCTCTTCGTATCCCGATCGTCCCATCAGCGCAAAGGTGGCCTCTTTGCCCAATTCCACGGCGGGCTGGTCATAAGCGTTAATATGGAAAAGCATACCGGCCAGCGAAGTTGTCACCTCATAGAGATAGAAAAACTGCCCAACTGTTTCAGGACATACTGAATCGAAAAACACTGTTAAGCATGGCCTCTTGTCCTGAATCAGTGCATATTCCGTCGCCAATTTTTCGCTGTTCAGCAGTTTGGCCATACTGGCCCGTGCCAGATATCCCAGCTCCGGGGCCTCCGGCGGGCAGTCCCCCATCACCACATCCCGCTGAAACTGCTTGACCTGCAGGAAAGTGAACACCTTATCATTCGGCCCTTCCCGGTACAGCTGCACCTGACTGTGCTGGTCCGTCGTCCCCAGAGCATTGACCGGAGTCGGCCCGACAAAAACCGCCCGGCCGTCCAAATCCGTCTTCTTGCCCAGACTTTCCGCCCAAAGCTGACGATACCAGTCCGAAAGGTCCTTGAGGGCATGGCAGTACGGCATCATCACCGAAATCCGCTTGCCTCGTTGGTAATAATGCCACTGAATTGCCGCATTCAGGGCCGCCGGATTCGCGAAAAAGTCCGTGCGGCTGACTCGCTCATCCATCTGACGGGCCCCCTCCAGCAGTGCCTCGATATCAATTCCGCAAACCGCCGCACTCAAAAGGCCGACCGGGCTGAGCACGCTGAACCGCCCGCCCACCCCGTCCGGCACCTCCAGCGCCCGGAAGCCGGCCTTGTCTGTAATGGCCCGCAGCGTTCCCTTCTTCGGGTCGGTCGTGGCAACGATTTGCTTTTTGTACCCTTCCGGCCCCAGACGCTCCAAAAGCATCTGCCGAATCACGAGAAACTGCGCCGCCGTCTCCGCTGTCTGACCGGATTTGCTGATGACGTTAAAGACGGTCTTATTCAGCTGGTCTCCAATCCAGTCCAGAAAGCTGCCGAACTGAACCGGGTCCACATTATCAAATACGAACAGACGCGGCCCTTTGCGCTGTTTAGGGTCCAAATTGTACAGATACGGATTCAGCGCCGTCTGGAGGGCAATATTGCCCAGCGCCGAGCCGCCGATTCCCAGCACGACAAAATTTTCGCATTCCTGCTGAAGCCGGGCCGCCAGCTCCCTGACCTCTTTGGGATACCGGGGATGATACGGCAGGTCCCGATAGGGCGTCTTGCCGCTTTTGCGCTCCTGATTGAGCCGCTCAATCAGCGGCGTCGTCTTTTTCTCCAGCTCCGCAAACTGACCGGAGGTAATTCCGTGCTCCGGCCCCAAAATGTCCTCACAAACATTCTTGTAGTAAAAATGGATATTCTTCGCACTCACAGTTCATCCCTTTAAAAACAGACCGTTTATCGAACTTTCACAAGCGACGCGTATTTGAGCATCAGAGACTTGGTCGCCCCCGAATCAAAACGCACCACAACGATGCTGTCCTCGCCCAGGTCCAGAAATTCCTTCACGCTGCCCCGACCGAACTTGGAATGCTCCACCCGTTCATTAACGGCAAATTTCGGCGCCGTTTTTTCCGGTCGGCTCTTCGGCGCTTTGGAGAGGCCGAAAGTTCCTTCCCAGTCCTCCGAGCGGTCCCGAACCTCTGTTTCCCCGGCAAAACCGATTTCATACAGAAACGGCGAAGGAACCGACCGCAGAAACTGCCCTCGCAAAAGCCGATGGCGGGCGTAACTGATGGTCAGCCGGTCCTTGGCCCGCGTCATCCCGACAAAAAACAGCCGCCGCTCCTCCTCCATCTCATCCGGCCCGCCTTCCAGCGAACGCTCATGCGGCAGCATCCCTTCCTCCAGACCGATGATAAACACACAGGAAAACTCCAGTCCTTTGGCGGCATGCAGCGTCATCAGGGACACCCGTCCGGCATTCGGGTCAAACGCATCGGTATCGCTGTACAGGGCGATGCTCTGGAGAAAATCGGCCAGCGACGGATTTTCCGCCGTGCGGTCATACTCGGCCGCCGCATTAATCAGCTCGTCGATATTCTCAATCGCCTCCTCATCCCCCGCCTCCTCATACGCCTCCGACAGACCGCTTTCCGTGAACACAAGGTTCATAATTTCCGACGCCTCCTGGTCCAGCTCTTTCCGAAACCGTTCAAAAAGAGCGGCAAACTCCATAAGCCGTTTGCGCGTGCCGGAGGCAATCGTCTCAATGCGTCCGGCCTGTCCGGCCGCCGCCAAAAGCGGCAGACGATTCCGGGAGGCATATTCCTGCAGACGCTCAATCGTCTTGTCCCCGATTCCGCGGCTGTGCGTGGAGACCGCCCGCACAAACGCCACATCATCCGACGGATTGACAATCAGCTTCAGATAACTGAGAAAATCCTTCACTTCCTTTCGGGCATAAAACTCCACCCCCCGCACCACCTGATAGGGAATCCGCCGGCGGATAAACGCCTCCTCTACGGAGCGGCTCATCGCATTCACCCGGTAAAAGACCGCAATTTCCTGCGGATTAACCCCCTGATTGAGCAGACCGGAAACATCCGCGGCCACCTGCTCCGCCTCATCCTGTTCATCCTCGCAGACCCGAATCACCACGTCCTCCCCTTCCGGACGAGTCGGAATCAGCGTTTTGGCCTTCCGTTTCTTGTTGCCCGCAATCAGCCGGTCCGCTCGGCGCAGAATATTCGGCGTCGAACGGAAGTTTTCCTCCAGCTTAATCACCGCCGCATTCGGCCAGTCCCGCTCAAACGCCAGAATGTTGCCGATATCCGCCCCCCGCCAGCGGTAAATCGACTGGTCCGGGTCCCCTGTCACGCAGATATTTCCGTGTCCGGCGGCCAGCCCGCGGGCTATCTGATACTGGGCATGGTTGGTATCCTGATACTCGTCAATCAGCAGATAGCGAAACCGGTCCGACAGCTCCCGGCGAATCTCGGGAAAGTTCCGCATCAGCAGGGCCGTCTGCACGAGCAAATCATCAAAATCGAGGGCCTGGTTGCGGCGCAGAATCTCCTGATATTTTCGATAAATCGAGGCGACCGTCTGCCCGAAAAAGTCGTTCACGCGGGCCGCAAACGCCTCCTCATCCTCCAGGTCGTTCTTCAGCCGGGAAATGATGGACAGCATCCGCGACGGGGAGAAATTCGACGAGGAAATCTGACAGGCCGCCACCGCCTCTTTCATACAGCGAAGCTGGTCGGATTCATCATAAATACTGAAGGTCGGCTCAATCCCCGCCGCCTGCCCGTACCGCCGAAGAATCCGCACACACAGCGAATGAAAGGTGCTCAGATGGCTGCCCGCCGGCACGCCCATCGACAGCACACGCTGCCGCATCTCCTGGGCCGCTTTGTTGGTAAACGTAATCGCACAAATCTGCGACGGACGCACGCCGCCGTGAATCAGCATCGCTATCCGGCAGGTAATCACCCGCGTCTTGCCGCTGCCCGGCCCCGCCAAAACCAGCAAAGGCCCTTCCCGATGCAGCACCGCCCGCCGCTGCGATTCCGTCAACCCTTCCAGTATCTGTTCCGAATTCATTCCCTACCCGCAGACTCAGACCGCATTCAAGGTTCAAAATGCGCAGTGTACGTCAAAAGGCCGGTTCAGGCAAGACCTGTGTTGCAAAATCTCCCCCGGTCAGGGAACAGAGGGTTGCTGCTGCTGAAACCGCCGGATCTGTTCCAGAAGCCACTGCTCCTGCTGCTGAAGTTTCTCAAACAGTTCCGGACGCTCAATCTGGATTCGGCCCAGCAGACTCATCTTGAAAGACGGCGGGTATTCCGGGTCCTCCATAAATCCGCGAAACGCCGTGTATCGAATCAAATCCATCGGCGGCAGCCCCAGCCGCTGAAGGGCCTCGTTTCCGAGCTCCTGCATATAATAATCATAAACCTGCTGGGCCAGTCTTTCGCGGGCATAGGCCTCGTTATCCTCCCGAATCGCATAATAGAAATAGGCCTCCTGCAGACGGAACAGAATCGCCTCCGTGGCATCGTCAAATCCCAGCCCCTCCATCTCCTGCTGGAATTTCCACTGGACAAACTCCTCAAACGGCTTGAGATACTCCTCTCGAATAATGCCGGCGTCATCTCTCGGATACAGCTGCCGAAGTTCCTGATAAATCTGCCGGGCCCTCCGTTCATGCCCCGCCTGATACATCGACATCAGCGCATTTTCAAGAAAGTTCTTATGCCCGCCCCGAACCGCTTTCGGATTGCCCTTTTCCAGCTTCTCATATTTTTCAATCACCGTCCGCCAAATCTGGTCGCAGGCAGTAAACATTCGCGGGTCCGGCCGAATAAAGAGCGCCGTCTCTCGGTCCGGTCCCGTATAAAGAATCAGATTGCCGGTGCGATAGAGCTGCTGAAGACTGTGAAAGACAATCCGGTCCGTATTTTTCTCATCAATCCGATACTGTTCCGGACGAGAGGCCTTTTCCAGCCCAAGAACCGCCCAGTAAATCGCATGCGCCGCAGGATGTTCCCAGTTCATCGGCAGCCGCTCGTTCGGGTCATCCACCGATGTCCGTCCGTACTGCCTGTTAATCTGGACCATCAAAGCCGGGTCCATCTTCCAGGTATTTCGAAGCACCCATGCACGGGCAAACGTGTCGAACTTGGCCAACCCCGGTTTGTCCCGGAACGAATCAATTACCTCAAACGCCGCTCGCGGAAACTGCCCGGGCTGACGGCGCAGGGCCAGAAAATTATCGACCAGCGCATCTGTCTTCTGAAACTTCGAATCGGCTCTGGACAGCGCCTCAATCAACTCGGACACATCCGGGTCCGACAAAATCTCCGAAAGGGTCTGCGGTGCCGCCGCCAGATGTTCATACTCTTCGTTCGTCTGCTCCCCCAGAAGCGCCCGCATCTCCAGCAGCAGCTGCATCTTGTAGTAGCGATGGCAGTCGTCCAGATTGTCTCCTATCTTATGCCAGAAAATCCACCCCAGAGACCGATAGAGCGAGATATCCTGCGGATTCAGCGGAATCCCGCGGTCCCGAAGCAGCTCGTAGCCGTTGCGAACCCAGCGCCACCGCTGGGCACACTGCGTATTGGGAATCGCCACCGAAATGTTGTAGGCCATATTCCAGGCGTGAAAATCCCAGACCTTTGCAAAACGCGGCTGCAGAATGGTAATCCACTCCGCCAGCTGTTTGGCGTCAAAAAACTTGCCCTCCTGCTTGAGCCGGTCCGCCCGAATCCAAAGCACATCCACCACCAGGCCGCGAAACGCCCCCATTGCCACCGTGGCAAAGGCCAGCGACGGCGGAGCATTCTCCAGCGGGTCATTCAGCACCAAACCCATTTCGGTGCGCTTCTGGTGAATCCCCGGCTGCAGCCGCCAGGCCGCTGTCAAAAATCCGGCCGCCGCAAGGACACAAACCAGAATAATGAGTCTGTTTTTCCAGCGCATTTGAAAAACTGTCAAACCGTCACTTTGGCGATTTCACGCCTCGAGAAAATCCAGATTCCAATCGCCAGCAGAAGCACCATCTGCACGGCCAGCGTCACCAGAACCGCCTTGCCCAAAAACGCCCAGGAAAGCACCTCCCCGGACACCAGGTAATCCGTCGGACTGTACGGCCCGTCAAAACGGGGAATCGCATAAAGAAACCAGCGAATCGTCAGTCGATAAACCAGCCCCAGGACAGCCCCCAGGCTTTCTATCGATTCAAGAATAAACCCGTTAATCAGCCCCGCAAAAAACACCATCAGGCTGAACAGCGTCGCCACCGGAAACGACAGCCACGTGCTCAGGGAAACCCCCAGTGCCGCCAGAAAGATCAGGCGAATCGCCATCAGCAGCACAACCCGGAAAAAGTTGACCCCGAATCCGCCGACCGGATAGAGCACCTCCATCTGGTCAAAAATCACCGTAGAAAAATTCATCTCCGGCGAATTAAAAAAGCCCACCGTAACCTGTCCGTCCGCCGCGGCCGCATTTCCGGGCACGGTAAAACTGTGCAGCGTACGCGTGGCCTCGGAGCGTTCCACTCCGTAAATGGGCGTCTTGTACTCCCGAAGCCCCGTCCGAAACTGCCGAAAATCCCCCACCCGCCACTGTCCGAAAATCTCCTGATTCGGCGGTTCCGGAGCCGCCTGAAACTTGTAGCGAACAAACAAAACGGAATCGGGGTCTTTCGGAGGGAAAACCGTCTGAAAATCCCACTCCTTGACCGCCGCCGGCTCCACCGATTTTTGAGCAATTCGTTCCTGCTCCAGCAGCGTCTGCCGAATCTGCTGCATCGGCAGGTCCGGCAGCTGACGATTTTTCCGCAATGTCTCAATCCGCTCCTCAACCCGCTTGACAATCTCCTCCTCCGATGTCTGAGGAGCCACTACCCGCCGAGCCGTAAAGAACTCCGCCTGGGACCGGACAATCTGGTCCTCCGGTGCCTTGGAAAAACGCGGAATCGCCGTCGTCAATCCGTAAATCATGCATGAAAACCCGGCCAGCAGAAACAGATTCAGCCCGGCCGCTCCCAAAAACTTTCCCAGGACAATCTGATAGCGGGCAACCGGTTTGGTAATCACCAAATCAATCGTCCGCACCCGAAAATCGCTGTGGAGAGAATAACACGACACGGCTATGGTCAGCAGAGACAGCAAAAACCCGACCAGACTGATGCTGTAGCTGGAGAAACTCTGGAGTCTGCCCAACAGAGTTCCGTCCCCGGTGAGCGTCCAGGCCATCGTCGGCAGAAAGACCACCAGCAGCAGCAGAACAGCCGCTGCAATCTTCATTCGAACGGCCTGTGCGATGGTATTTTTGGCAATCGCCCAGCTATTGCGCATTCCGGGGCTCCTCCGATTCCGGAAGACGAGTCTGTTCCGTCGAACCATCCGGTCCTTTGCGTCCGCCCATCAGTTTTTGCAGAACATCCTGCCGGACGGACGGTTTCGGCGCCGCCGGCGGCTCCGACGGTTTTTCCGTGGGACTCTCGGTAGGGGCAACCGTCGGTTCAGCCGGCTTTCCCGTCAGCTGCTCCAGCAGGTCCTTCTTCGGTGTCGGCACCGGCCTGGACTGGGTCGGCTCCGTTTTGGCGGTTTCCGCCGGACCGGTTTCCACTGCCGGCTGAGGTTTCTTGGAAACCAGCTGCTCCAGAACCGCCCTCGAGGGCGACGCCGGCGGGGCCGCCAGAAATCCCTGTATGCCCGTGCCGGGTTTGGCCCCGCTGGTCGGCTGAGACGCCTGCGCCTTGGTAATAATATTGACAAAAAAGGTTTCCAGTTTATCGACCGGAGTCGTCATTTTGCACCACGACCCTTCCCGTCGAATAACGGATTCTATCTCCTCCCTGGCCTTCGGAGTCAGCGGACCGGTCAAAATCTGCAGCTCATCCCGATGCTGCAGAAGCTCCCGAACCGGCCCTTCTACCTGCATTCGGCCGCCGTACATTATCCCAATCCGATCGCAGACATCCTCCACATCCGCCAGCAAATGACTGCACAGCAGAATTGTCTTGCCCCGACGCGCCAGCTCCAGCAGCAGGTCTTTAATCTGACGGGTCCCAATCGGGTCCATTCCGGAGGTCGGCTCGTCCAGAATCAGCAAATCGGGGTCGTTAATCAACGCCTGCGCCAGTCCAATCCGCCGCATCATTCCTTTCGAATATGTTCCAATGCGCCGACTGCCCAGCCCCGCCAGCCCCACCATCTCCAAAAGCGTATCAATCCGGCTTTTGCGAACCGGAGCCGGCAGGCCGAATATCCGCCCGTAAAAATCCAGCGTCTCCCGCGCCGTCAGATACCGATACAAATACGATTCCTCCGGCAAATACCCGATTCGGGCGGCTATCGCCGGGTCGGTGCTGCGGCCCCCCAGGACAAAGGCATGCCCCTTCGTCGGATGCAGCAGGTTCAGCAGCATCTTGATGGTCGTTGTCTTTCCCGAACCGTTGGGCCCCAGAAACCCGTAAATCTCGTTGTAGCGAACCTTCAGATTTAAATCGACAACGGCCTTGACCTTCGGACGCCCCCACCAATCCGGAAAGATTTTCGTCAGATTGATTGTTTCAATCGCATAGGAAGAACCGGAAGAATCCATGAGTCCATTGCACCTGAAAAAAATTTTGTTTATGCTTCGGGGCTTTCCACAGCCGGTCCGTGCGGCTCCAGATGCTCTCCGTACCGCACCAGACGGGCACTGTTGAAGATAACCACCAGCGCCCCGACCAAGTGCAGAAACGCCGCCAGAATCAGCTTCACCCAGCCGACCATAATCCCCAGCATCCCCAGCAGGATAAAAATCACACCGAAGAGCAGGTTCTGATGAATGACCGCCCGCGTTTTCCGCGACAAATGCACCAAAAACGGCAGACGCCGAAGGTCATCGCTCATCAGGGCAATCGAAGCCGAGTTGATAGCCACATCGCTGCCGGCCGCTCCCATCGCAATGCCCAAATCCCCCGCTGCCAGCGCCGGGGCGTCATTGATGCCGTCCCCGACCACCGCCACAATATGACCTTCCTTGCGTATCGACTCCACCACCGCCAGCTTATCCTGCGGCAGGCACTGGGCCTTGTAATCCGTACAGCCCAGCTCCGCACTGACGCGGTTGGCCACATCCCGGCGGTCGCCTGTCAGCATCGTCACCCGGCGAATCCGGGCCGCAAACAGCTCCTCCACCGCCTGCCGGGCCTCCGGACGCGTCTTGTCCTGAAGCCCAATCCAACCGATGCACCGATTGTCGCAGGAAACATACAGCGTGCTGAATCCCTGCTCCTCATGAAGGGCCGGGTCGGCCACCGTATGAATATCAATCCCGTTTTCCGTCAGGAAGGTGTCGCGTCCCACCCGCACCAGGGAACCGTTTACACGGGCCGTCACGCCTTTGCCCGGCGTTTCCTGAAACTCCGTCGCCCGCACAAAACTCACATTGGCCTCCTTGGCCAGATTCAGCACCGCACGGGCCGCCGGGTGTTTGCTCATCTCCTCGGCCGAAGCCGCCAGCGACAGCAGCGTTTCCGGCTCGACATCCGCCGCCGGCTCCAGTTTGGTCACATACAGCTGACCCGTCGTCAGGGTGCCGGTCTTGTCGAATACAACCGCCGTAATCTTGCCGGCGATTTCCAGAAGCGATACATTCTTAATCAGCACCCCCAGACGCGCCGCCGCCGACAGTGCCGCCACCATCGCCGTCGGCGTCGCCATAATAATCGGACACGGGCACGAAATCACCAGAATCGAGATTGTCTTTTCAAAATCCTTCGTGAAAAAGTAAACAATCCCGCTGATCATCAGAATCGTCGGCAGATACCACTTCACATACCGGTCAATCAGCCGCATAATCGGCAGCTGCGTCTTTTCCGCCGCCATAATCAGCTGCTGCACCTTGCCCAGCGTGGTATCCTGCCCGGCCTTGGTCACCTCGATATCCAGCATGCCCGTCAGGTTCGTCGTGCCGGCAAACACCTGCATCCCGATGACCTTATCCACCGGCAGCGATTCGCCGGTAATCGTGGCCTCATTGACCGAACTTAAGCCCTGGCGAATCACACCGTCCGCCGGAATGTTGTCGCCCGGACGGACCCGAATCAAATCCCCGGGCTTGAGCTGACTGACGTTCACTTCCGTTTCCGTTCCGTCCGGTTTCACCAACACGGCCGTCGTCGGCGTCAGTTTAATCAGCGATTCAATCGCCGCCCGTGCCCCCAGGGCCGTCCGGGTCTCCATCAGCTCCGCCAGCAGCATAATAAAGGCCACCACACCCGCCTCAAAATACTGACCGGCGGCCAGCGCCGCCAGAATCGCCAGCGCCACCAGCTCATCCATATGCGTATGACCTTCCAGGAGGCCCCGCACGGCATGAACAATCACCGGCAGCCCCAGCAGCACCGCCCCAATCAGGGCCACCAACTGACTCAAATCCCCCGGCCCATACAGCCAGCGAACCTGAGCCAGAGAAGCGCTCAGCAGCAGCACACCGCCGGTCAGCGTGCCGAATACCGCCAGACTGATTCGCGTCTGCTGGCCCGCCGCCGAGGCGGCTAACCCTTCATGCGTATGGGAATGCCCCTCATGCGAACATCCCATTTCCTGACACTTGATTCCAAGGTGCTGATGTGCCATGTCCACCTCTGCAAATGACTATTTTTTGTCCGCCTGCCCTTCTCTGGGCCGCGCAAAGTCCCGATTAATCATCACACGAATTTCACGCCCTCGGTCTCCGGAGGGCGGCACAAACATCGTCTCATCCACCTTCTGAAGAATTTCCTCCACGGCATCCTGATAGAGTTTCTGCAGCACCAGAGCCGGACGCTTGCGGTATTCCGGCAGCAGACTCTTCAAATAATCCGCCGCCGCCTTGGCGTCCTGCTCCGCCCGGGTCCGATAGGCCCATGCCTCCGCCAAAATCCCCTGAACCCGTCCGCCCATCTGACGAATCAGCTCCTCCATCTGCTCGTCCGTCAGCGTTTCATCCCGCAGTTTGGCCAGCAGCTCCTCCGCCCGAGGACCGGCCGTATCCGTCAGAAGTTTTTCCTTGTACGCGCGGGCGTCCACAATGGCCTGCTCACTTTTGTTAATCGCCTGGCTGGAGGCCTGAAACGCATCATCCACCTGCAGCGGCCAGTTCGTCCGATTGATCCGCACATCATCAATCTGAATCCCGCTTTCCAACGCATCCAGCTTGTCCTGCAGAATCCGCCGAACCCGCTCCGAAATCCCCGTTGAACTTGTCAGCGCCTCATCCAGACTGTACCGCACCATCGTGGAAACGATGGCATCCGACGTCAGACTCTCAATCAGCGGATTGACCGTCCGAGCCGCCACCTCCATAAACGATTCGCCCGGTTTTCGGCTGGGAATATAAATATTTTCAAAAAAACGAACCGGGGAGCCGATGGAATACGTCACGGTCCATTTGGAATGCACAATGTTGTAATCCGAGCCCTTCAGCTGGGTAATCGGCTCATTGCGGGTCAGACAATACCCGTCCTGAACCGGGTTCAGCCCGCCGTAAGCCGCTTTCTTTCCGCCGGCCAGCTTTTCCTGCTCCGTCTCAAAATACCAGAACGAATCAATCGGCAGACTGCGAATCTCCTTGACGGGGATCCGAATAATCTCGCTGATGGGTTCCGGAAACGTCCAGTGATAGCCGGGCTGCTTGATTCGCTCATCCCCCTGGCCCTGAACCTTGCCGAAAACCAGCACCAGTGCCTGTTCGTTGGGCTCCACGCTGAAAAACCCGCTGGCCAGAAACAAAACCGCCACCGCCGCCATGATGACTTTCAAAATCAGAAAACTCAGCCGCAGGGCATCCGCCAGCGATTTCTGACCGGGCTGGAGCAGTTCCGGCTCCCCCGCCGTCCGCTGTTCGTTATTCAGACCTGATACCGTTCGTTCGTCCATAGCCGCTTGCCGTCCTCCGGTCAGGGTTGTTTGGTTTCCAGACTCGGCCGCTTTTTCAGCAGAGAAAACGGTTCCACATCCGTTCCCAATACCAGCGTCGTGCGCTCTTTGAGAATCCGCTTGAGCGACTCCAAATCCCGCAGGAACATCGCCAGTTCCGGGTCGGCCTCCAGTTCCTTATAGTACCGGGCCGCTTCGGCATCTCCCGCTCCGCGAATCGCCTGCGCCCGGCTTTCGGCCACCGCCAGCAGTTCCTTCTGCTTAGCCTCTGCTTCACTGCGAATCCGGTCGGCTTCCGCATTGCCCGCCGCCACAATCGTATCCGTCTTGACCTTCCGGTCCGCCTTCATCCGCTCAAACACATCCTGCGTGACTTTCTCCGGCACCATCAGGCGCTTGATGCCCGCCAGCCGCACATCCACCCCATAATTGGCCGCCGCCTGCTGCTGCAGCGCCGCCGTAATCTCCTGCTCAATCTCTTCAAACCGAAGCTTGGACGGGTCCGTATTTACAAAATCGCTGAACGGATGCCGGCCCACCACCGTATTGGCCGCATTCTGCAGCTGCACCCGCAGCTTCTCCTGCGCCCCGTCAATGTCCTGCACACTCGTCAAAAACCGCAGCGGGTCGCCGATCCGCCAAATCAGATAACTGACAATAATGATCGGCTCGCCGCCCGCCGTAGCCGTCTCCTGCATCTGAACCTCCAGCAGACGGCTGCGGGAATCAAACCGATGAACCCGATGAATCGGAATCGGCCAGCGAAAATACAAGCCCGGCTCCGTAATCGAACGCACCGGATTGCCGAAACACGTCACCAGGGCGCTTTCCGTCTGACGAACCTGGAAGGTAAAGCCCACAAACCCGAGAATCGTCAGAATCACCAGCAGAAATATGATACCCCATACATTCTTCATACACGCATCCCTATTTTCTCAGAACAGAATCCAGATTCATTTCATACAGACCGGTCGCCATCTTGTCCTCCAGGTTCAAAATATAAATTTCCTGGTCCGCCGGCTCGGTCGCGACAACAAATTTTCGAATCGAAGGCAGCGATTCCTCCAGAATCTGCAGACGGCGGAACCGCTGAAAGAGCTTGCCGCCGGCCTGATGGGCCTTGACTTGCCCGGCAAAACGAAGCCCTTCGCCTTTGGCCCGGGCTGTCCGCTCAAACGCATAAGCCTCTGCCTGCCGCAGTGTGGAAAACAGCTTGCCCTGGGCCTGATGAATGATCGATTCCATCTCCTGCACAAGGGTCTCCGCTCGGGCTGCATCCGACTCCTGATAGGCCCTGGAAATCTGCCGAACCAGTCCGTAAATCGCATCGGCCTTTTCAATCGAACCGGCCAGTTCGGTCAATATCTTGTTGTGCTCGGCCTGGGCCGTCAGAATCGTCGTCTGCTGCTTCTGAACCGCCGCAACAACCTCCTGATAATCTGCAGCCACTTCGGGCGGCGGGTGAACCCCAACCATCCCGACAAACACAATCTCCACACCCAGCTGTGCCGCATCCGCCGCCTCCTGCATCCGCGCATGGAGAACACGGCAGGCGTGTTCCTGTCCGGCCCCCAGCAGACTTTTCTGCCGTTCTGTAAAACTCAGCTCCTCATCCGGTTCTATCTTGGCGCTGGCGGCAAAGCGAGCCAATTCCCGATAACACAGCGCCTCCAGCAGCGTTCGGGAATCTTGGTGATTATACAGGTACTGGTGCAAATCGCGTATCTTGTAATGGACCGGAACATCCACAATAATGTAGCTGACCGGGGCCGCGCCCTTTTCTCCCCGGACCGCCTGACGGCGGGTTTCCACCGCCACAAGCAGTTTATATTCCTCTTTGTAGTGTTTCTGCCCCCACAAGAACGGCTTGGCGGCATCCTCCGGCGACGGAACATATCCGACATGAAGCACATGAATCTTCTCCATCGGATACACATACGCGCGCTCGAACGGCCAAGGCCATTTCCACGTCCATCCCGGTCCCACCTGACGTCCGCCGTCCTCCGTCCGAGCCGACCCAAAGCGTTCAATCACAGCCCCCTCTCCCGGCCCTACAATCACCACGCAGCTGAACAGATAAATCACCAGCAGAAGAAACAAAAGAAGCGGGGCAATCGCCTTCTCCAGCAGTTTGTAAAACCACGTCTGAGAGACCTGAAACCCAAACTGGTAATCCAGTGTGCTGGCGACCGTGTGAAGAATCCCGCCGGGTTCATTGATGAGCCCCAGCAAACGGCTGTCAAAACACGCCCGGCTGTATTGCCCCGCCAGCCGTGGACGATACAAATCCAGCACAGCCGCCAGAATCGTTTCACTGCCCAGCACAATCAGAAGAATGGGGATAAACCAGTTCAAAAAAACCAGCCCGAACTGGTACTTGTATTGAGCAAAGGCCAGCGAAACGGCCGCCGCAAACCCCAGAATCGAGCTCATCAGCAGACTGCTCCCCCCCGCCCGAAGCGGACGCCAGACCAGCGTCACACTCAGACCGGTCGCATATCGGCTGATTAAAAAACTGAAAAACGACAGCAAAACCAGAATCGCCGCCCCCAAAAGCGGCGAGCGAAGCGAATACTCCTTTGCAGGCCCCGAAACAAATCGAATTAATAAAAAACCCAACGCAATCTGGCCGACTGCAATCAGCACCCCCCAGATGGGCAAAAGCCATTTTTCCACCCATTCGAGCCGTTTTTGAGCCACCGCAAAGATGTCCAGCCGTCCCTCCGGCCCCTCAAAAATTGTGTGTTTCTCACGAGCCCTCTTCAGTTCCGCCAGGTCCAGTTTCTCCTGCTCGGCCCGATGCCGATGATAAAACTGGATCATCAGAACCAGCCAAATCAGAAAACTCCCCAAGACCTGCCAGGACAGAAGATACAGGGTAGGACTTGACAGGACAGCCCCAAAAAACAGGGCTGACAAAAAGAAAAGCAGACTCAGAATCAGTCCGAATAACGATACGTAAAACGCTCTCTGTGACGAATCTGCCATAATTTTTGATTCCTAACTCCTCTTCGATTCTTTCCCGAACAATACCGGACAGTCTTTGTATATATAGTAAATTTACCGGATTACGCAACAGGAGGGTTTACAAAAAAAAGGGTTTTAGGTAAAAAGTATAGGAAAAGAAAACTTTTTTTGTCATAATCAAGGTCCGCCTGTGATTGGAAAACTGTTTACAATAGCCAAAAATACCGTATTCGAAACCCTTCGCCAGCCGATTTACATCATTATTATCATCTGTGCCCTTCTTTTGCTCCTTCTGGCACCGGCCATCAGCATGTACACGCTGGACGAAGACGTCAAACTCCTGCGAGAATTGGCCTTTTCTACGCTCTTTCTTGCCGGTTTGTTCATTTCCGTTTTCTCCGCCGGCGGAGCCCTGACCGAAGAAATCGAAACCGGGACGATTACCACCGTGCTTTCCAAGCCGCTTCCGCGTCCGCTATTCGTGCTTGGAAAGTTTGCCGGCCTGGCCCTGGCGGTGGCCCTGGCTCATTATTTACTTTCTATCGCGATGCTCCTGGCAATCCGACATGGAGTGCTCGAACGGGCCTCCGATGAACCCGACTGGGTTGTGATTACGGCTGCGGGAAGTGTCCTGCTGCTTACCATCCTTATAAGTGCTTTATTAAACTACTTTTACGAATGGCACTTCTGCTCGACCGCCGTGGTCATCGGCACTATTCTCAGCTCTGCAGCCCTCTTGTTTCTGGCCTTTGTAGACCGAGATTGGAAAGTAAATCCCTCCCAAAACGGCTTCCACCTGTTTGACATCAATGCCTCGGCCCTGCTGCTTTTGGCCGTTTTAATCACGGTAGCGCTGGCAGTAATGTTCTCAACCCGCCTTAATATCATTCTTACGCTCTTAAGTTGCGTTGGGGTTTTTCTAATCGGTTTGATTACAGACTGGCTGTTTGGGCGGCTGGCAGACAAATTCCTCTGGGCCAAAATCGGGTATATCCTTTTCCCAAACTTTCAGGTCTTTTGGGTCAGCGACGCTATCTATGAAAACAAACAAGTGTCTGGCGATTACCTTTTGATGGGACTCTATTACGCTGTTCTTTATATTTCCGCTATCCTCTTTTTGGCAATCGCCCTCTTTCAAAACAGACAGGTTGGGCAAAACAGGCAATATTAAACCGCCTTTGTCGGCTCTTCCAAATCAATAATCATCGCCGTTTCGTCACAATGGTCCTGCTTCGGACAGCGGGCGCAGTCGCTCCAAACCTTCATCGGCAGCGTCTTTTTATCGACACGGCGAAACCCCACTTTTTCAAAGAAAACCGGCTCCATTGTCAAGGTAAAGACTTGGCTTATGCCCAGCCGACGGGCCTCTTCCAGGCATCGATTGACAAGGGCCCGCCCGATTCCCTTCCCAAAATAACTCTTATCCACCGCCAAAGACTGAATCTCGGCCAGATTCGACCAGATTACCTTCAGCGCGCAGCAGCCCACAACTGTTCCGTTCGCTTCGGCCACCTGAAAAACCTGAAGATTTTCATAAATATCCGCCAGCGAACGAAACAGCATCCGGTCCAGCTCTGCATAACAGCTGATCAGTGCATGAATGGCCGGCACATCCTGAACTCGTGCATTTCGTATCTGCATATCAACACTATACCGTTTCAAACGGAAACAAGCAAGTGCACACCAAAAACCTGGTTTTTCGTCTTTTTCGTGTTATAATAAAACCGTACGACATGGAACCGGCCGTAGTTTTCACATTTGCAGCGTACTTTCTTTTTCTGCTGGCTGTAGGACTCTTTTTTTACACCCGCTCGACAGCCGCACAGGACTATTGGCTCGGCGGACGGGGTATGGGAAGCTGGGTAACCGCCTTTTCCGCTCAGGCATCCGATATGAGCGGCTGGCTGCTGATGGGACTGCCGGGCGCGGTCTATCTGGGAGGGCTTCAGGAAGGATGGATTGCGGCAGGGCTTGTGGCCGGAACCGTTATCAACTGGTATGGGCTGGCCCCGCGATTGCGAATCTTCACCGAACGGACAAATTCCCTCACAATCCCTGCCTTTTTGGAAAAACGATTCCGCGACCCAACCGGGCTCCTTCGCCTCGTCTCAGCCGCTGTCATTCTCCTCTTTTTTACCCTGTACGCCGCTTCCGGACTGGTGGCAGCCGGCAAACTCTTCGAATCGACCTTCGACATCCCCTACCCCGCCGCCGTCCTGCTGGGCGGTTTTATCATCATCTTCTACACATTTTTGGGAGGCTTCAAAGCCGTCTGCTGGACGGACCTTCTGCAGGGAGTCCTGATGATTTTCGCGATTGCAGTCATTCCGCTTCTGGCTGTCTGGAAAAATCCGTCGGCCGACTGGTCGGTCCTGCTTCGCCGGGCTCCTCAAGCCCCGTCAGCGGTTCCGGCTCTCTTGTCCGTCCTGTCCGCACTGTCGTGGGGCCTGGGTTATTTCGGGCAGCCCCATATTCTTACACGCTTTATGGCGGTTCGGTCGCTTCGGCATCTTTATCAATCCGCCTGCATCGGCTCACTCTGGGCGGCCGCCGCCCTGGCCGGAGCCGTGGCCGTCGGGCAAATCGGCGCCGCGGTCTTTCCGGGACTGTCCGGCGGAGACGAAGAAAAAATCTTCATCCTCCTGATTCAAAACACCTGTCATCCCTGGCTGACGGGAATCATGCTGTCCGCCATCCTTTCAGCCATTATGTCCACCATCGATTCCCAGCTCCTCGTATCCGCTTCGGCCTTGACCGAAGATGTTTACCGCAAAACGGTTCAGACCGGTGTATCGGAAAAAACCGCCTTGCTGGTCAGCCGGCTGTGCGTGCTCGGCATTTCCGCGCTGGCTCTTCTGCTGGCCCTGAATCCCAAAGAAACCATCCTGAAAATCGTCGCCTATGCCTGGGGCGGGCTGGGAGCAGCATTTGGACCGGTCCTGTTGGCGGCCCTTTATTCCCGCAAAACAACCTGGTACTCCGCCTTGGCCGGAATGCTCGCCGGAACCCTCACGCTGGTCTTTTGGAAATACCTCGGTTTCAGCGGTTGGCTCTATGAATTGGCCCCCGGCTTTGCCGCCAACACCGCCGTACTGATGATAATCAATTTCTTTTTCCCGCAGACAGATGCGGCCATTTTGCAGGATTTTGAAACAACCCTTCGGCAGATCCAACAGGCGGGACAATGAGGAAACAAAAACAGGGAGGACGGCGCAGAATCAAACAAGTTGTGGGCCGCGCTCCCTGATGCCTTGTGCCGGTAAATGCACCTTACCGCGGATGGTGCATAGGCGTTAAACCGTCATCTTTGCACAGGCAACATATATACCATAATTTATCTCCGCGCTTTTGTCAAGAAGATTCCGTCCAAAGAAACAAAAAGGGCCCTGTAAAAACAGGGCCCCAACAATCGTCAAAAAGCGGCTTTATTCCTCTTTGACCAGCACGTTCAGTGTTTTGCTGCCCCATTTTTGGGCCTGCTCATGCGAAGCAAAAAACACATCCAGCCGGTTCCCTTTAATCAGCCGCCCGCGATCCTTGACCTGAACAGGCCTATTGCCGTTATAGCCGGGAATAATCATCTCGGTCCCAAACGAATACCGCTTGTCGGCCGCCACGAAAACATCCCCCGGCCGAATCCGGTGGTTCGAGGCCGTGATTCCATCGGCATAACGGCCGCAGCATTTGGCACAGGGACAGTACCCTGTCACCCGCATTCGAACCACACGCCATTTTTCCTTCGGCTGCTTGGCCTCTTTGGGTCTCCACACAGGAGCAAACGGCTCTACCTTCAGATTGTCCGCAGGGATTTGTTCAAACTCCCGAAGCAACCCCAGCAGCTCCGCCTCCGGTTGAACTGCAGGCAGCTGCTGTTCCCCGGCAAACCCCTGAACAGAACCATCCGGCTGTACCGGAGCCCAGGCACTGTACAGCGAAACGACCCTGCGGCCCCGAAATTCAAAATGCCAAAGCAAGCCCCCCAGCAGCACCGCCATCAAAAGACTGGACAGCAGGGCCGCTTCATAGCCGCCGTGCGTCGGACGGCTGTAGCAAGACGATTTCTCCCATTTTGCCAACCTTTGGACCTTTCCAAACGAACCACTTCAGAGGCCTTCCCGCCGAACCGCTCGGCCGAAGCCTCAAAAGAACATCCTGCTTTTAATCCCTCGCCTTGTCTGAAAAGGCCTTCCGTGGCAGCCAAAAACAATAAACAGCAACGTTCAGTGTTCAAAACGGATTCAAATGGAGCAGTAAAATGGATGTATGGATAAATATACGCAGTAGAAGCCGGCAAGTCAAGACAAAAAAGGCCTGTCAGGTCCTATAAAAAAGCTAATTAGAATCCGGAATGCCGGATTTAAGAAAAAAATCTTTCCCCTTTTAACGTCCCTTTTCGTTGGTTTGTCTGCCCATTCCTCCCTCTGTGTTTCTTAGGCGGACAAGGGAGCCGCAGGCATCCTTGCCCGCGACTCAAAACCTCAAGGCTTACTTTACAAAACACACGCAGCCAGAGCAATCGTTTTTCCCGCCGCATCCGCTTGCCGAAAAGGCCTCTGAAAAAATAAACACCCGATAAGCTTCGATTTTTCAGAGACTTCTGCGAAAAATTTTCCTTCCTTTCCGCCCCATCATTTTTCTGCAGAATATTACAGAAACCTTGTGAAATCTTTTGCCCATACCGAAAAGCTCGTTATAATCACTCTCGGACGAAAGGCTGCTGTTTGCATTTGGAGAGAGAAAGGGCCCATACAATGATTTTCTATTTTTTGTGGTTTTTCCTGACCGCCCCTGCCGTTCAAAAAACTTCATCAAACCCTTCAACCGCCGCTGCTGTCAATTACGGTCAGGCCGAGATCGCCCAAGTGCTTGAAGTTTTTCCGGATTTTCACTTGCTCTGCAACATTCGCAATTATCCGCCTGTGGTGGGAGAACAGATGCCCGTTTATATTCGGGGACTTCAACCCGGCGGCACACAGCCCGATGCCAAAGTTCAGACTTATCTTCAAACACTGCTCTGCAAACAGCCCAGGGATCCCAACCAGGTCATCCTGCTCAAAAATATTCAGCGGGGGCAATCGTTTTGTCTGATTGCGGATTTGGAAATCAACGGCCGGGATGTCGGCGACTTTCTCGTCCAGCAGGGACTGGTTGAGCGAATCCTGAAGGCCCCTGCCGCCGAGCAGACAGCCGGCGCGGTACCGGAGCCTCCCGCTCCCGCCGCCCTCTCGATGGTTCTTCAACCGATTGCACCCGCTTCCTATCCGGTTAAACCAAGCCCGCAGCCATCACAGGGTTATATCGCCTCCAAAGGGAGCCGAATCTTTCATCGGGTCGGCTGTCCCCATGCCGCCCGCATCGCCGAAGAACAGCGGATTCTCTTCCGCACACGGGACGAGGCTGCCTCCGGACGCAGGCCCTGCAAAACCTGCAATCCCTAACTGATAATTCCTTTCACATACTCGATGGTTTCCCGCTGGGTCGGATTCTCAAACATCCGAGCCGCCGGGCCGTGCTCCACCAGCCGTCCGCAATAAAAGAACGCCGCATAATCTGCCAGCCGCCGGGCCTGACGAAGAATATGCGTGACAATCACAATCGTATAATCCTTCTTCAGTTCCAGAAAGCACTCCTCAATCCGCCGGCTGGACATCGGGTCCAGCGCCGATGTCGGCTCATCCGCCAGAATAATCTCCGGCTCCACCGCCAGCCCCCGAGCCAGACACAGCCGCTGCTGCTGCCCAATCGAAATCCGCGACGCCGGCTGGCCGAGCCGGTCTTTGACCTCCTCCCACAGCCCCACCTGCCGCAGACGAAACTCCACAATCTCATCCAGTTTCCGGCGGTCGTTGAGTCCGTGAATCCGCGGACCGTACGCCACATTCTCATAAATCGACATCGGCAAAGGCCGAGGCGTTTGCGAAAGCAGCCCCATCTTTTTCCGAATCGCCGTCACCTCCGCCGTCGGGCTGTAAATATCCTCGCCGTCCACCAGCACCCGCCCGGTCACCCGCGCCCCTTCCGCCAGTTCCACCATTCGGTTCAGCGACTTCAGAAACGTCGTCTTGCCGCATCCGGACGGCCCGATGACGGCGATAATCTGCCGACGCGGCAGTTCGATGGAAACATCCCGAAGCGAATGGTCCGACCCGTAATAGACATTCAGATTTTCCACACAGATATGGGGCTGATTCATTTTGACCTCACGGAATCATATGTCGCGTCAGCCGACGTCCCAGCCGGCGGGAAAGCAGGCTGGTTGCCAGCACAACAACCGTCAAAATCAGCGCCGCTGCATACGCCCGGTCCTGAACCTGCGGAAACGGCGTTCCCAGCTGGAAAAAAATCGCCAGCGGCAGCGTCGCCGCCGGACGCGTCAGCGACTGTGGAATCTGGTCGCTGTAGCCGGCCGTAAACAGCACCGACGCCGCATCGCCGATGCCCCGCCCGAACGCAATCAGAACCGCCGTCAAAATCCCCGCCGACGCCTGCCGAAGCACCACTCGAACGGCTGTCTGCAGACGCGTCGCTCCCAGTGCATAAGACGACTCCAGCAAATCGGAAGGAATCATCCGAACCACCTCATCCATCGCCCGGCACAGGATTGGAAGCACAAACAACGATACCGTGAGAATTCCCCCCAGCAGAGAAGCCCGCAGTCCCACGGCCAGCATCAGAAGAAATCCGAACGCCCCGAACACAATGGAAGGCACTCCCCAGAGCACATCCAGCAGAAAACGAATGACCGCCGCCGTGCGGCTTCCGCGCCGGCAGAAGACATTCAGATAAAGCACCACAGGCACCGCCGCCGCAAAGGCCAGCCCCGTCGCCCCGCCGGCCACGTAAAAAGACCCGACAATTGCATTCAAAATGCCCCCCTCCCTGCCCAGATAAAATCCTCCTTTGGGGGTTTGTGTGAGCATCGACCAGCTCATCGCCCGAATCCCCCGCACAGAAATCGTCAGCACAATCAGTCCCAGCAGGCTCACAATCAAAAGCGTCGCCGCCTTCATCAGCACCTTCATTACCGCCTCTTCCACCCGCCGTCTGTCCATACTCCGCCTCTCTACTGAATCTCTTTTTGAATCCGCATCAGCACCAGCTTGGCCAAGATGTTAAACACCAGAACAACCCCCAGCAGAATCAGACACGCCAGCATCATCGCCGAATCATACAGCGGAATCGACATCATCTCCCCGTAGTTGTTGGCAATCAGGGCCGGCAGCGGATACGCCGGGTCCAAAAACCCCGTCGGTGAACGCACCGCATTTCCCGCCACCATCAGCACCGCCATCGTTTCCCCGAACGCACGCGAAAGCCCCAGAACAATCGCCGCCAGCACCCCGCCGAACGCCTTCCGAAGAACCACCTTCTTAATCGTCTGCCACTGGGTCGCCCCTAGCGAAAGCGACGCCTCCCGAATCTCCTGAGGCACCGCCCGCAAAATCTCCACCGTCATATGAATAATCACCGGAAAAATCATCACCGCCAGCACAATCCCCGCCGACAGCACGCAGTACCCGCTCGTCGAATACCCAAACCAGCCGGCGGCTCGCTTAACCCACGGCACCACCACCAGCACCCCCCAGACCCCATACACCACCGAGGGAATCCCTGCCAGCAGGTCAATCAGCGGGCGCACTCCCTCGCGAATCCCCAGCGGGGCATACTCCGCCAGATAAATCGCCGTCAGCAGACACAGCGGAACCGCCAGAACCATCGCCGTCCCCGTCACCCACAGAGACCCCATAATAAAC
This sequence comes from Anaerohalosphaeraceae bacterium, assembly GCA_037479115.1. Classification (NCBI taxonomy): domain Bacteria; kingdom Pseudomonadati; phylum Planctomycetota; class Phycisphaerae; order Sedimentisphaerales; family Anaerohalosphaeraceae; species Anaerohalosphaeraceae bacterium. The sequence continues at coordinate 77,999 of JBBFLK010000008.1, forward strand.
GGCAGAAATCCAAACTGCCCCCGCAAGGGAAACCATTCGGACGAAAACAAAAGAGACGAAAGAGACTGATTCTTCAATATCGGCACAGACTTTAGAAAAAGACCGACGGCAATCACAACCACAATCAGACCGGACAATCGCGCCAGCAGTCCCATCGCTCCGGCGGCAGCCCGGTCATAAAGCAGCGAGCGTCTTGTCCGATTCGGCAGTCCCATCCACCGGCCTTATTGGGTGAGTTTTTCCAGTTCCTTCATCGCCGCTTCTTTGGAAAGCGGCACATATCCGGCCTCGTCCGCAAACGCCTGCCCATCCCGAAGAATCCATTCCAAAAAAGCCAGCACTTCCGGCCGGGCGGGCTTGCCTTTGGAAACCAGATACAGCAATCGGGCCGGCGGTGAAGGATATCGCCCCTCGCCAATCGCTCGGGTTATCTCATCCCGGTCGCCGTAAAACGATTCCTCCGGGTCAATCCGGCCGTTTTCGTTCAAATCCAGCGGCACAATCATCAATCCGTCCATCGGCTTCTTTGTCGCCGCATCATAGGCATAATTGACATTGTTGTATCCAATGCCCAGTGGGTCTTTCCGCACGGCCTCCGCCAGACCCGGGTCTCCAAACACCCCGATTCCCTGCAAATCCTCCTGATTCTTTCCCAGATACTTCGCCCAGGTCTCCGCCGCCCCGCAGGCATCGGAACGGGTGTAAACATGAACTGGTTCATTCAGCGAAAAACCAGACAGCTGCCCCCATGTTTTCAATCGCCCGGTTATCCACAAATCGATGCACTCCTGCCGCGTCAACCCCCGGCTAAAAAGCGTCGCTGCGGCCGGATGATTCCGGTTGGCTACGGCCACAACAGCATCTTTCACAACCGCCACCGGCCAGGCCCCCTTTTCCAGTTCCGATGTGTGAATGTCCCTCGAGAGCATTCCCAAATCCGCCGCCCCCGACAAACAATCCGCCATCCCCTTGCCCGCCCCGCCGGCGGAAATATCAATCCGAACGCCCGGGTGAATCCTGCGAAATTCCTCCGCCCACCGCACCGCCATCGGATACAGGGCCCACGCCCCGGAAATCGAGATAGTCCCTTTCAATTCCCCTTCCGAAGAGGCCCCCGTTCTTTTCCCGCAGCCGGATGAAACAAACACCCCCGCCAAACACAGCCCCAACACAATTCGTTTCATACTCCGTCTCCTTATTATCAAGCCAAATCCGCTAACGTTAACCGCTCCAGACGCTCCGCGATGAAATCCCGAATTTCTTTACAGACCGCCAGCATTTTGGGCTCCTTGCTCAGCGGCGTATTCGCAAAAAAATACTTGCTGACCGATTCCGTCGGAGCCAGCGGCCCGTCCATCAGCCGCACAATCTCTGCAATTGTGATTTCTTTGGCCGGGCGCATCAGCCGATACCCCCCGTTCGTACCCCGTCGCGTCTGAAGATAGCGATTCTGACGCAGCGTCATGAAAAGAAACTCCAGGTACTTTTTGGGAATCTCAAAATGCCGGCAAATCTCCTCTATTTTTACAAAAGTTCCCTCCGGCTGACGGGCCAGATAAATCAGCGCCAAAATGGTGTATTCACTCTTTGTCGTCAGACGCATCGCGGTTGTCCTCGCAATACTATTGCAAGTCTATAGACATTATAGACAAGGACGTCAAAAAATCAAGAAAATTTCCAGGTACTTCGGAAAAATTATCAGACCTCCCGCTCCAACCCCTTTATTGGCAAATCATTAGAATCGAAAGGAAAATAGTTGAAAACCCCCGCTTCTTCGAGTATTTTACAGCCTTTATACCTGCAAAACCAGTCAAGATTTACACGAGGAGACCAAACAATCATGGCTAAGATTTATTACGAACAGGACGCTCCGATTGACGCCCTGAAAGGCAAGAAAGTTGCGGTTATCGGCTACGGCAGCCAGGGCCATGCTCACAGCCAGAACCTCCGCGACAGCGGCATCGAAGTCGCCGTCGCCGAATTAAAAGGCACGGACAACTACAAACTGGCCGTCGAACACGGATTCAAGCCGGGTCCGATTGCCGAGGCCGTCAAAGGGGCCGCTCTGATTATCATCACCCTCCCGGATGAAATCCAGGCCAAGGTTTATCAGACGGAAATCGCCCCCAACCTCAAGGGCGGCCAGACACTGGGCTTCTGCCACGGGTTCAATATCCACTTCGGATACATCAAGCCCCCGGCGGATATCAACGTCGTAATGATTGCTCCCAAGGGCCCCGGACACCTGGTCCGAAGCGAGTTTGAGAAAGGCGGCGGAGTCCCCTGTCTTGTGGCCGTCCAGCAGGATGCCACCGGAACCGCTCTTCAGATTGCTCTGGCCTGGGGCTGCGGCATCGGCGGCGCCCGCGCCGGCATCCTCCAGACCACCTTCAAAGAAGAAACCGAAACCGACCTCTTCGGCGAACAAGTCGTCCTCTGCGGCGGCCTGACGGCCCTGATTAAAGCCGGATTTGAAACCCTTGTCGAAGCCGGCTATCAGCCCGAAATCGCCTACTTCGAATGCATGCATGAGGTCAAACTCATCGTGGACCTGATGTATCAGGGCGGGATGAGTTATATGCGGTACAGCATCTCCAATACCGCCGAATACGGCGACCTGACGCGAGGCCCGCGCATCATCACCGAACAAACCAAAGCCGAAATGAAAAAGATTCTCGGCGAAATCACCTCCGGCGCTTTCGCCAAAGAGTGGGTTGCCGAATACCAGTCCGGCCTCAAAAAGTTCAACGAACTCTATCAGAAAGACTACAACTCCCAACTCGAGCAGGTCGGACGGAAACTGCGGAAAATGATGAAGTGGATTCACGCCAAGGAAGTCTAAGAAGAACGAAAGGGATGTATCGTGAACAGAACGGGCCTTCTCGCAACCGCCGCACTGCCGGTGCTTCTGCTGCTGAACGGCTGCTTTCAGACCTTCAACGAAGAAAAGGTCGTCTTTCCCAAGTATGACGGCACCATCCTTCGGCAAAGCACATCGGCCCAGGTCCTCTCCTCCATCTATGAACCGCTGACCGAGTACCTCAGCCAAAGCGAAAGCGTCGTGGCGTCCTGGAATGAACGGGACAAAGGACGCACCCACTGGTTCAATATGGTTGCCTTTGACGAGGATTCTCTGCTGGCCGTCCGCAAATACGGCTTTTCCTGCGTCGAACAGCGGCTGGGTCCCAACGCTCCCCCGCGTCCCAAAGTCCGGCTGGATGCGGAACTGGTCCTCGATGAGCGGGTCCTCAACACGGCCTATCCCAACCAGAATGCCCGTTTAATTGCGGTTCTCAAGGAAGCCCAGAAGCAATTTAACGCCGATGCTCTTCAGGTCACCGGTGACAGCCAAACGCTCCAAAGTTCCGCTATGATGGTCAACCAACTGCTGCAGACGGTTCTCATCAAGCTCGAGCAGACCCCGGCAATGGCCGCCCGCCTCAGCTGGCTGGAAGGGCTGGAGTTTGACCATCCGACCCTCGGCCAAAGCCGCATTCGAATGCTGATCTTAAACGACATCGTCAAAATCAAAATCAAGGCCTCTCCGGCCTGGTTCCGACACAACCCCTTCGAGAAACACCCCGATGTCATGTATATGTAATCTCAAACCCGTGTGGTTTTTTCAAGCCGGTCTTTGTACCGGCTTTTTTTTTGCACAGCCCCCCTCCCCTGATAACTGATAACTGATAACTGATAACTGATGACTGATGACTGATGACTGATGACTGATAACTGATGACTGATGACTGATAACTGAACTGTCCTACTCAATTCCGACGTCTTTCAAGACCCTCTGAACCTGCTGAGCACTCTCAAATACCGCCGCCGTCATCCCGGCTTGTCGGGCCCCTTCGACATTCTCCGGCAGGTCATCGATATACAAGCACCGCTCCGCCGGCACCCCGACCGACTCCGCCGCCAGCTGATACATCTTCGCCTCCGGCTTGACCGCCCCCGCTTGAAAACTGAGCACCGGCTTTTGAAACAGCTCCAGAAACCCGTACTGCCGACGAAGATATTCCCAATGCATCGGCTCTGTATCTGACAAAAGCCCCAGCGGCACTCGCTCCGCCAGACGCCGGACCAAAGTCTCCATCGGCGGACGCGGTGTAAAAATCCCGCACCAGGCCCGTCGAAACTCCTCGAATGAGCCGCTCAGGGAAAACCGTCTCCGCATCACCTGATAGAACTCTTCCGGCGGCATCTTCCCCCGGTTCAGCAGCACCGTTTCCGGCTGTCGGCGCATCTCCGGAACAATATCCGCCCACTCTTTTGTTTCCGGCTCCTTCTGAAGCTGCTCCAAATCAATCCCTATCAGCACCCCGCCCAAATCAAAAATAACCGCCTCAATTCTCGCCGACTTCATCGCCCCTTCTCCAAAATCATATCACTGTACGAACACTCCAGAAGGTCTTCACGTTCAATTCCAAACCGCTTCATAAACTCTTCACATTGCCGCCGAAGCCCTTCACAATCGCCGCTTCCCTGCGTATCCATCACCTCAATTTCCGCAAAATCCCCCAACCCCTCCACACGGTCCAGATGAAACTTGATATTTCCCAGAAAATAAATCTCCCGTCTTTTGCGGACAACCGCCAGTATCCCCAGTGCCCTCTCCAGCACCTCTCGAAGCAGACCGCTGTCCGCCGCCGGATACAAAAACACATCCGACCGCTTCGGCCCCGCCTCGTCGGGACGCTCATAAAAAATCAGAGCATTCTCAATCGTCCCCTGCCGAAGCTTCAGCCGCCCCTTCGGCACCCGAAAATACACATCCGTCTGCTCATCCGTTCCGCGAAAAACCGCCCCCGCTTCCTGCAGAACCCGCCGGACCCGTTCCGGATGCCGGCAGTGCGCCTTCATTTCAATATTCAGATGATTCATCTGTTTTCTCCGGTTTCATTCCTGTCGGACCTTCTTATACCCGCTCCCTGGGCGCTGTACAAGAACCGCTTTCTCCTCACGCAGGCCCGATAACTTTTTATTCCTATTATCGGACCTCTTGCGGGAATCCTGAAAAATCCCCGTTTTAAGCCCCTTCTCGAAGCGAATGCATTCAATTTTCTTTTTTTCAAACAATCTTCTTAATTCAAGCCCTCAAAAAACCGAACTGCATCGCAAAGACAGCACAGACTGTACAGATGGTAAAACAGGGTTACCGGCAGAAGTCCTTTTAGAAATGATGAAAAAATAATAATAGGAGAAAAAGAATGACAGCCAAAAAGAAGTCCTCCAAGACAGGCGTCCGCAAATCCGTAAAAAAAGTCGCCAAAACCTCCGTGCAGAAAACCAAAAAAACAACCCCTGTTAAAAAGGCCAAGACCGCCAGGCCGGTCGCAAAAAAAACCGCCTCCGTCCAGGTCAAAACATCCGCTGCCAAGCCCTCCAAAGCCAAAAAAGAGATAATCCCCGTTCTGGACCTCGAACGCTATGAAGTCAAAACCGTCTGTGAAACGGGCGTGAAGGACAACTTCATCGGCTCCACCCGCTTTGCCTGGATCGGAAGCGGCCAGTGCGGCGGACGGCTCGTGAAGGCCTTTTATGACCTCGGCTACAAAAAGGCCGTGGCTGTCAACACCACCTACCACGACCTCGATTTGCTGGGGCTGCCGCCCTCACAGAAGTTTCTGATGGACATCGGCGAAAAAGGCGCCGGCAAAGACATGGGCCGCGGACAGCAGGCCGCCGCTCAGTGGCGGCAGGACATCCTGCACCTGACCCGAAAGACCTTCGGAACGGAAGTGGACCATGTGATGGTCTGCTTTGGAGCCGGCGGCGGAACCGGCGGCGGCAGTGCAGCCGAGCTGGTCAGCATCGCCAAGGATTATATCTATTCCATCGGGAAAACCGAACCCAACAAGCACGTCGGCGTCATTATGACCCTGCCGACCAACGGCGAAGCTAACTCCCCGCAGGTGGCCGAAAATGCCTATCAGGTGGCAACCGAACTGGGAAAGATGGCTTCCAAAGGGCAAATCTCTCCGCTGATTATCATCGACAACGAGAAAATCAGCCGGATGTACCCGGGCAAGACGGTTCGCGAATTCTGGCCCAGCGTCAACAACACCGTGGCCGGCATGTTCGACATCTTCAACCGGCTCAGCTCGCTCAGCAGCCCCTACACCACGCTGGACCCGGTCGATTACCAGAGCATCCTGAAGGCCGGCGGCTGCGCGATTATGGGCCTCACACGCGTCGAAAAATACAAAGACCGGTTCGCCCTCAGCAGTGCCGTCAAGCAGAACCTCGAAAAGACACTTTTGAGCAACGGCTTCGACCTGAGCACTGCCAAGGTCGCCGGCTGCATCGTCGTCGGCGGAAAACGCATGATGGCCAATACGCCCAACCTGCAGGACAACATCAACTTCGCCTTCGACGTCCTGGCCGACCTGACCGGCAAAGCCACCATCCACCGCGGCATCTACGAGGATGGACGCGAAGCCCTTCGAGTCTACACCATCATCGGCGGACTGGACTTCCCGACCCAGCGTGTCGAAGAACTTCTGGCCGCTCAGATGGTTACAGCGTAAGCTTCAGAAAAACCAAAAACGCCGGATGTGCCCTTCGCATCCGGCGTTTTTTTATTCGACGAACACTCTGAATGCCGAACAGCCCCCGATAACTGATGACTGATAACTGTTTAATTAGTAAATCTCCTCCGAACCCCCGTAAATCACCCGCAGACGCTCCAGATTCGGGATGACCGGCAGCATATACTCCCGAGGGCGAAACGCATCCGACCAATAAATAAAAAAGGCCTTGCCCATCATAAAATCACGCGGGACCACCCCCTCCCGATACCGTTTTCCGTTGTTGCCTAAACCCTCCGCAGCCCACTGCCGGCTGTCATAACTGTTCGGCGTATTGTCTCCGCAGACAAAAAATTCATCCGGACCCAGCTGAAACGGACGTCCCCGCTTCGCCCGAAGTGAATCCGTCGAAAGATAATAAATATCCCGATAAACTCCGATATGAAAAAGCCGCATTCCCCCCTGCCCCAAAATCTTCACTTCCGGGTTCTGCCGGCGGCTGGTGCGTTCTCCCAAATCCTCGTCCTTCAAGTCATAGGAAAACCGATAATCCCCGCAGCGAATCACCAGGCGGCGGTCCACATTGGCAAACTCGAACCACAGCCCCTTTCGCGACCAGTCCGGAGAAAAGACCAGCCTTCTCAGCTCGCTGCGCTGCCCATCCTCCGTCTGTTTTTCAAAAACCAGCTGGCCGGCAAAGTCCAATCGTCCAATATACCCAACCCCGTTCTTGCTCAGCAAAGCCCCGACCTGCCCCTGCTCCCCCATCGGCTGCACCCAGAATCGAATCATCAAATCTGAACAAATCGGCCGATTCAGGCCGCCTTCCGGTCCGTTATAGGCATACAACACCCGAAAGGCATCCGGCCGCTTGGGGGTAAAACGGACCGCATGCTCATTGGCCCCGTCTTCCCGCAAAATAAAAACCGCCGCCCCCCCCGGATTCAATTCCCAGGCACTCTGTCCTTCCGGCTCAAAACGCGGCTCCAAAGGCCAGGATGACAAAGACTCCTCCGAAGGGGACGAAAATCGGCCGCCGGCAAACCCCGCCTGATAATCATTATGGTACAGACACGTCCAGAGCTCTTCCTGAATCTTCCGCGGCTTGCGGACAATCTGCCCGTTGATATACACATCGCCGTCAACAATTTCCACGGATTCTCCCGGCAGTCCTATCAGCCGCTTGATATAATTTTCCTGCGGATTCGGCGGATTCTTGAACACAACCACATCCCACCGTTTCGGCTCCGAAAACTGGTAAATGCACTTATTGACAAAAATCCGGTCGCCGTTTGCCAGCACCCCCATGGCCGCCCGCGGCTGTTCATACCCGCAGTTCGGACAAATCGGCTGTCCGGACCAGCTCGCATCTGCTCCAAAGTCATACGGAATGCCGCACCGAAGACAGCGGAGAGACCAATGGGCTCCTTTGAGTGTTTCGGCCATACTGCCGGTCGGAATCTGAAAGGCCTCCACCGCAAACGCCCGAAACAGCAGCGCCAGAATAAACGCCACCAGCAGCCCATCCAGGGCATTGACAACCGACTCCACCGTCCGGCTGCGCCGCAGACGCGGATAATCCGGCGCCAAACCATCCGAAGGACTGGCCAATCTCACGGTTTTTTCTCCGCTTCCACCGTTAGGGACTCCGCCTGATCCCAGCTCCGGCTGCCCCCATAGATGATTTTCATTCCCTCGATATACGGAACAAAACGGATAAAGCCCGGAAGGATCGAATCCCCGCCCGGCCAGTGAACAAAAAACGCTTTGCCGACCAGATAATCCCGCGGAACGACTCCCTGCGTGAAGGTCCGCCCGCGGTTTCCCCGCCCCGGCTTATTCCACCAGCGGGAATCCAGACTGTACGGGCTGTTGTCCCCGCAGACAAAAAACTCATCCTCCCCCAGCACAATCGGATTGCCTGCCCCGCCCTGCAGAATCGGATTTCGCGGATTGGACACATCCGTATTCATATAGTAAATATCCCGAAACAGCCCGATATGAGCCAGCTGGACTTTGCCGTACCCGAGGATGGCCGCCTCCGGCTGGATATGCCGCCTGGTCCCGGCGTCCTCGGCCCCGCGTCCTAAATCATACTCCAGACGATTCCGTCCGTATTCCAGAATCAGACGATGATCCACATTGGAAAAGCGAAATTCCTGCCGCTGAACGGCTCCCTTCAAATCCGCTGTCCCGCCCGCCAAAAGGGTCTTCTGTTCCCCGGAATCCACCCGGAAAATCTCCAGCCGTCCGTCCCCGTGAAGCCAGCCCTGATAGCGCCGGCCGTATTTGCCCAGCTCATATCCTACGCCGCTGACGGGGTCAAGATGAGGCACACTGCGAAGCATCAAATCGCTGCAAATCGGCATATTCGCTATAAAATCAGGCGGGTCATACGCATATACAGCCCGGAAATCATTGCCGATCTGCGGATTGTACTGAATCCGATGAACCTGCGTTCCTTCCTCCGCCAAGACAAAATACGGCCGTCCAAAACCGCCCAAATCCCACCGGCTCGAACCGAAATTTTCAAACGGCTGTCTCCACGAACGGCGGTTGAACCGCTCCTCTTCCGGGCGAGCCGGCTGATAATCATTCTCATAAATCGGCATCCATAATTCTTCCTGAACCGACGGCGGCTTGCGCACAATCCGATCGTTGATATAAATATCTCCGTCGATGATTTCCACCTTTTCCCCCGGCTTGCCGATCAGCCGTTTGATATAATTGATCTGCGGCTCCAGCGGATTCTTAAACACCACGACATCCCACCGGCTCGGCTCCCGGAACTGATAAATGCACTTCAGGACAAATATCTGATCCCCCTTATACACCCGCCGATAATACCGCGGGTCCTTGTCCCGCATCCAGACCCGATAAGCATATCCGCAGCTCGGACAGCGGCATTCCTTCAAAATCGGCAAATCCCGCTTCGGGATTACATTTTCACCCAGCCCATACTGGCGCGGCGAAAAATCATACTCATATCGATACCCGCACTGCTCACAGCGAAGCCGGAAATGTGCCCCCTTGAGGGTATCGGCCATGCTGCCGGTCGGAATGCGGTACACCTGCATAATAAAGACGATGAAAACCAGCGTGGACGCCAGCGCCGTAACCAGCCATTCCAGGAAATGGTAAATGCCCTCTGCGGTAAAACCGGAAGACTCACAAGATGAATTGTCGCTCTTTTTCTCTGACGTCATCGAACCTTCGCTGTGTCTTTCTAAAAGATGGTTTATTATGACTATCCTCGAAAATCGGGTCAAGGGGAAGATACAGAAAAAACCAAATACTGCTAATTCCAGACCTCTTTTGTCCGCCATAATCCCTCCGCCTTACCGGTGAAAAATTCGAAAAAAAACTTGCCGTTTCGAAGTCGTTTATGTATAGTGATTTGCGGTTTCCGTGCTCGAGGAGTTTTCCGGACGGCATCGGACGTAAAGAGTGTGTCTTGATTCCAGAAGATATAAGAGGGTGGCCGATGGCAACAATTACCAAGAAAGAACTGATAGACAGGATTTCAGAATCCACACAGGCCAAACGAGTCATCGTCAAAAAAATAATCCAGACATTCCTCGACGAAGTAATCGATGAATTGGCAAAGGACAATCGACTCGAATTCCGCGATTTCGGGGTCTTCGAAACGCGAACACGCTCCTCGAGAATCGCCCAGAACCCCAAAACACTCGAGCGAGTTCAGGTTCCGCCTAAGCGAAGCGTCAAATTCAAAATGGGCCGTCTGATGCGGGAGAAGCTGTCCGCCCCGGCGCCGGCCAAAAAGAACTGATTCGTCTGTGATTTTTTCACAACAACTGTCGGAAAACTTTTTTCAGACAGACCTTAATTCAGGACATCGCAAGGTCAGTTTTTATCTCCCCTCTCAAATCCCTCGATACAGCAAGGGTTTTATCGAAATTTATCTTGTACAGGAAAGACCGATAAAGTATCCTTTAGGAAGATTGAAGGGATTTTGCGGAGGAGTTCATGATTTCTGCAACATCTCATTCGGCAATGGACTGCCGTGTTTTGGTGCTGAATAAGCACTATATGGCCCTGCGGGTCATCAGTGCCAGACGTGCCTTTTCGCTGCTTTGTCGGAACCTCGCCGAGGTAATCTCCTGCGACGACGGCACCTACGCCAACTATGATTTTCAAACCTGGCAGCAAATCAGCCGGATGAAAGACCAGTTCAAAGCCCATCCGCAGGACTGGATTTCCACCGTCAACTTTGACCTGGCTGTCCCGCGAATCATCCGCCTGCTGTTTTATGACCGCCTGCCCAGACAAACCGTCAAATTCAACCGCCGAAATCTGTTCGCACGCGACGGCAACCGCTGCCAGTACTGCGGCAAAAAATTCCCCACCTCCGAATTGTCTTTGGACCACGTCATCCCGCGGCGGCTCGGCGGACAAAGCACCTGGGAAAATGTGGTCTGCGCCTGCCTGCAGTGCAACATCAAAAAAGGCGGACGGACGCCCCAGCAGGCCAATATGAAACTGATTCAAAAGCCCGTCAAGCCCAAACGGAATCCTGTTATTCACATTCATCTCAGTCACGAACGCTACCACAGCTGGAAGCAGTTCCTCGACCACGCATACTGGTCCGTTGAATTGACCTGACCTTCTTCTCCGCAGGCCGACGGCACTTTGACTACAAACTTCATAGCGGACAGGTTGAACCGGGAGACGAACAATGAAGAAACTTTCTGTACCTGTTTTATATGAAAATCAGGATATTCTGGTCCTTAACAAGCCCTCCGGCATCTCCGTCACCAAAGACCGTTCCGGAGCCCCCTGGCTGATGGAAATCCTCCAAAAAGAATTGCCGACACCGGAGCCGCTGCGGCTGGTTCACCGCATCGACAAAGAAACCTCCGGCGTCCTCCTTCTGGCCAAAAACAAGCCCGCCCAAACTTTCTACACCTCCGGGTTTTCCAAACAGCGGTTTGCAAAACTGTATCTGGCTCTGGTTCAGGGTCCCCTGCCGCAAAACCGCGGACGCATCAAGGCCCCGCTTCTGCGAAGCCGGCAGAATCCGCAAACCATGCACGTGCAGCCCTGGAAAGGCAAGGAAGCCGTCACCGACTGGCTCAAATTGATGGAGTTGGGCCCGTTTGCCCTTCTGGCCGTTCAGCCCCTGACCGGAAGAACCCACCAAATCCGAGTGCATTTGGCCCATCGCGGCATTCCATTAGCCCTGGACCCGCTCTACGCCAGCCCGCACCCCCTGATGCTTTCAGACTACAAAAAAGACTATCGCCCCAAAAGAGACACTCCGGAATCCCCGCTCATCAGCCGGCTTACCCTGCACGCCTACCAAATCCAAATTCCGCCGCGGCCGGCTGACCCCGAAACCGTTCGAACCTTTGTCGCCCCCTTAGACAAAAAGTTTTCCGCCACGCTCAAAATGCTCTTTAAGCATGCCCGCTCTTGCCGAACGGCGGACAATCAGGATACCGAGCTCCTGCACACCATTTTGGCGGCTCAGCCGCTTCCGTTCTTTTCCGGCGAGGAACCTACGACCTTCCCCCAAACGGATATTGATACTCTTTCGGAGTCTGACCGGTAGCCCGGTTATAATAATACATCGCCTCCGGAAGGGCCTCCTGAATTCCCTGAATGCGGGTCTGGTCGGAAGGATGGGTGCTCAGGAACTCCGGCGGGCTGGCTGATTTGTCGGCTGCCATCCGCTTCCAGAAATCCACCGCCGTCTGCGGATTATAGCCCGCCATTCCCATAAAAATCAGCCCCAGACGGTCCGCTTCTTTTTCATGCAGCCGGCTGTACGGCAGAAGGACGCCAATCTGCGCCCCCAGCCCGTACGACTGCATAAACAGCCGCTGGGTCGCCGCCGGATGATTCTGTATCGCCTCCGAAAGGGCCATCCCCCCCATCTGATACAACAGCGCCTGGCTCATTCGTTCGCTGCCGTGCCGCGCCACTGCATGCGCTATCTCGTGCGACATCACGACCGCCAGCCCGTTCTCATCCTGCGTAATGGGCAGCAAACCCGTATAGACCACTACCTTGCCCCCCGGCATACACCAGGCGTTTTTTTCCTGGCTTTCCACCAGATTAAATTCCCAGTCAAACCCGCGCAGCTGTTCGGACATCCCCTGTTCCTTAAAATACGCCTCTACGGCTTTGGCAATCCGGGTGCCGACCTCCCGCACCATTGCCGTCTTCTGCGGGTCCGTACTCAGTTTGTTTTCCTTCAGAAACGACTGATACTCCTGCACGGCCATCGAGTGAATCATTGAGTCCGGAACCAGATTCAGCTGTCTGCGGCCGGTAATCGGAACCTCCGCACATCCGACACAAAAAACCGCCAGGCAGGAAAACCATATCTCCTTCCAAAAACGCTTCATAAAAATCTCCTTACATCTGATTTTACCGCCTTTTATTATATCACTCATTCGGCAGACCGCAAATCTTTACCTAAACGATAGGCAGCCGGTCATTTTCCATTCTGCATTCTTGACCGTCCCGGCGATTCGTGATAATCTGCCTGTTCTGTAGAAAGGGAATCCGGAATGCACATAACACTCGAATGGACACTGAAAACCGCCGCGTTTGCCGGCTTTCTTTACATCCTGCTCAGTCTTTTTAATGTCCATTGGCTGATGCGTCTGCGTATCCTGGCCGCCATGGCCGTCGGGGCTTTTCTCATTGGTTTTCTGCTCTGGCCTAAAATTGCCCCTGCCGACCCGCTCGGAGCCGTCACGCTCTACGGCGGCGACTTTTCCGCTGCGGACATCCTCCTTTGCCTCCTGGCATCCCTGATTGCAGGCGCCGGCGGCTGTCTGCTGGCCTATCCCTATGGAAAAACCATCGGTCTTTTGGCTGTGCCTACCGGTCTGGCCGTCTGGACTTTTCAAAGCGGCTCCGTCCGCTCTGTGCTGCTGACCCATGCCGCCTTTGAACAGCGTCTGGCTGTGTACCAGTTTTTCCGCTTGGAAACCCTCTTCTGGCTGGGCCTTCTTTTGTGCGGTGCCGCCGGAATCTGGCTGGTCAGCCGGTTTCTTCCGCCGGCCAAAATCCCCAAAATTCCCGGGACTTCTTCGAAAAAAAAGAAACCCAATCGCACCGTCTCCATCCTGGCGGCCGTAGTCATTTCCATCGTAACCGTTCAATTGACCGTCGGGCTTTTTGCGCAGGATGTTCGCTATCCCGACGCCCAAATCGGTTCCGTAACCGGCCAGCCGGGAAACCGTCAGATTGCCTTTGCCGTGCTGGCTTCCTTTGCCGTAGCTGGTGCCGCCATTAAATACTTTCTGGACTGCGAACACTATTGGGCGGTTTTGGCAGGTCCCATCCTGTATTTCATCGCCCTTTCTGCTTCCTGCAGCCCCAAAATGCTGCAATATATGACAGAAACCTGGGCCGTTACATTTTTCCCAAACACCATATCTGCTATATTGCCTATCCAATTCATCTCTTTTTCGGCTATCGGCGCTTTGGCGGGGGAATGGATTGTAATCAAATATAAAATGGCTAAATATCTCCAGAAAGTCCCATAACAATTCTCCCTCCCGGAAGTTCCCCCCTGTTTTTTCAGAAAAAACCTTTTGTAACTTATTTTCGTAAAACATCTTACAGAAAAATCCCCCTTCCGCTCTCAATTTTTTTTCATCCTTCTAAGAAAACTGCTGTCTTGACCTAAGCAAATAGCCGAAAATATCTATACCTAATACGAGGTTTTTCAGCAGATAGAACCGACCGAAACCGAACCGGCGGCGTAAAAACTATAGGAACGGAATGCTTTGAAAAACAAATACTTACAAATTATGACCAGCATCCTTAAAGGAGTTTAATATGTTGGTCCTCAGCAGGCAAAAAGATGAATCGATTATGATCGGCGACGACATCGAGATAACCATTGTCGATGTTCGCGGCGACAAAGTTCGTTTGGGTATTAACGCCCCGAAGGAAGTCCAGGTGCATCGGAAGGAAATCTATCTGATTATCCAAAAAGAAAAAGCCGAAAAGAAACAGCAGCAAGCTGCCGGCGAATCATCAGACAATTCCTCCGCTGACAACACCAAAACAAAAGCCGAATCCGTCAAAAATTCGTAAAAACAAGACTGCCCTCACCCGCTTTCGAACTACTCCCCCTATTTTTATTTCGAATTATCCGTACAAATTCCCTTTTTCATCCACGTAAACCCTGGCCTGCGCCTGTCCTAAACGTTCCAGGGCCTTCTGCAGCTGCTCCAGAGCGGGCACTTTAAACAATCGCCCGCAATGCCGGCAGCGCTTCCGTTTGTCGGCATCCTCAAACAGCAGTCTCATTTCCAGCCCGCAATCCGGACATCGAGCCAACAGCTGCATGCTGCACCCTCATTCAATCGTCCTCTTCTTTATCAATTAATTTTCAGCTGTTTTCAACCGACTTTCTTAAAAAAACCTCTTTTTTCAGTCCCCATGCTTCTTTTTATCGGATGCAAAACCGCCCGTCTGCCCTTCGGCTTGTTTGGAATCCCGGATTCAGATACAATACAATTGAGGAAGTTTTCCGATTGTCGTGGGGGTGATGATGACCAAATCGGTACTTTGCCGTGTGATTTCTTCACGGCCGCTTGCGCCGCAGGAGGATCCGTCTGAAAGCCGGCCGCATCCGACGGGCGGCTGTCCGGTTCCATCCCGGGCCAACCCGGTGCTCTGCCGACGATGGACAGGACACAATCCATCTCGGATGAAGGCCCCGCGGGGGATCTGGATTGACTGCTGGGCATGATCAGTCGGATAAACAAACATGGCTTTGAATCCTTTCAAAAGGACTCAAAGCCATGGATGTTCAAACCTCGCTGTCCCTGCGGGCGACTCTCCAAACGTCCCTGTTTGGAGCCCCATTCTTGCAGTCCGCAAAAAAGATTTCGAACCGTTTACACACCGTACTGAATCATCTTGCGGGCCGTTTCCAGCGCCGTTTCCATCGAATCGGCACGGCCCGATAAAATCAATTCACGCGCCTGCCGAATAATCTCCGGGTCCTCCCCCTGCATCTGCATCACCCGCTCCAGCAGTCCGGCATAGCCAAGCCGCAGCTCCGGTTCTTCTTTCCGCCGAGACGGTCTTTTCGGTCCGGCGGCTCCGGCCAAGGAAGCCGCTCCGACAGCACCGGCTATCTGCGATGAATTGGTAGGCTCAACCATACTCATTTTTCAAATATCTCTCACCCGTTTGCCTCAGTATCTGCCCCCATTGTCGCTTTCTTTGGGCCGAACTTTAGCATTTTTTCCAAAAAAACTTCTGCTTTTTCCAAACCGGTCTTAAAACGGTGTTCTTCTCGGACGTTCATGTTTACTCGGACGCTCACGGATATTTTGGAAGAGTCTCCGTAATTTCAAATACGACAAACTTGTTGAAATACAGCGGACTGTTCTCCAGCAGTTTCCAGTTCATCGGCTCATAGCCCGTCCGCATCTGGGTCTCAAAATAGCGCCGAATCCGCTGCTGAACGGCTCGATCCGTGCTGTCCCAGACATCTTCAATCGCCCAGACAATCCGGGCAGTCCGCAAATCCAGCATCTTCAGATGAACACTCAGCAGCAGATGCGGATACGAGCTGTACCGCCGAATTGCTCCGTACACCAGTGCATCGGCGCTCAGATTCTGCCGAAGCTCCGCCAGCTGCTGCGGCGTATTCTGATGAATGGTATCCAAATCATACTGCTGCCAGAAGGCTTCGCTTCGCCGAATCAGCCGAACGCTGAACAGATGCTTCTTGCCCAGACCGTCCGCCAGAAGCTCAGAAAAGGCCCGTCCCTGCTCCGGATACAGCGTCGGATTGTCCAGCTCCAGCAGCACCACCTTGCCGATCCGGCTGAAATCCGCACTCGGGTTCAGATAATAATGACCGGTGGGACGCTCGACGGGCTCCTGAACCCGGCAGCCGCACGCCAGAAGCATTCCAGCCAGAACCCAACAACACCTGCTCTTCATAAACGGAACTCCTCGGGACGATGTCATCCGCCGCTGTCCGCCGGCTCCGCCCCTAATATCCGAAGAATCTTGGCCAGCGCCTGGAGCTGAGCGGCCTGGGCCTTCCGCATTTCCTCCCGGAACCCCAGCACATCCGCTTTCCACTGATTCAGCTCCGCATGCATCTTCTGAAGGAATTCATTGGCCTCGTCCAGTTCCTTCTGGGTCTGACGCAGCTGGCTGTTCAGGGACTCCACCTCTTTCTTCAGACGGGCGTTTTCCTCAAACAGCTGAATGTTTCTCTCCCGCAGCTGGTTGGCGGTTTCGGAAAGCTGCTGATATTTTTCCGACCACATCAGAGCCGTCTGGACCGCATCCGGACCCGAGGTCCCTTCGGCAAAACGTCGTTCCAGGGCCGCGGAACCGGCCGGCGACCCCTCCGGCACCCGACCGGAAGGACTTTCCTGCAGCGGCGCCGGCGGAACCGGCGGCTCCAGGAACTGACAGCCCAGACACATCGTTAATGCCGCAGTCAGCATCCACTGGATACCCCTTCGCTTCATGGCTGGTTCTCCTGCTGAGCCGGCGAACCGGCTACATTTCCATAATTGCACTGAATAAAATGCTTTTGTCCGCAGCCGCAAACCACCTCCAGAATCACATAGTCGCTGTTGCTTTCCACTATCCTGGCCTGCGCCGCGCCGGAGGAACCGGCCGGGCTGACTTTTCGAAACGGCTCCGCCGCCCCAAGACGCGAACACGGCAGCACCACCGCCGAGCCCGGACGAATCTGACTCTTTTTGAGCACCCGTATCTTTTGCTGAATCCCGTTCATAATCGTCCCTTTGCCGGGTCTCCCGAACCATGCATGTTCGTTGATGTCTCTTTAAGCCCGATAGTCCACATGTCCGTCCTGAATCCCTCCGCCCTTTTCAATCTGTTCCCGTTCCTCCTCCAAAGCTTCCTGAAGCCCTGCCGTTCGGCGGTGTCGTTCCCGCCGACGGGACGAAGAGTCTTGTTTTCGATTGACCCGCTCGCCGATCAGCGAAGTCTGTTCCACCGGAGGCATCGACTCCACCGGTCCCAGACTTCTGTCAGGTCTATCCGCCATGACGGCCCCCTTTCTTCGGTCGTTTCAAACCTTTTCGTTCAGACTTCTCCTTCCGCCTTCCACTTCTGAAGCATCGTCGAGAGAGTAAACAACGCCGCCGCATGCAGCTGACTGACTCGGGATTCGGTAATCCCGAGCACCTCAGCAATCTGCTTCATTGTCAATTCCCGCTGATAATACAGCACCACAATCCGCCGCTGCTTCTTCGGCAGATTCTGAATTGCCCGCGCCAAATGTTCCACCAGTTCCTCCCGCTCCAGCCGATGGGAGGGTTCCGGCTCTCCCGCATCCGCCAGACACTCGCCCAGTGCCGGGGCCTCATCATCCAGTCCGTGAATCGACAGGAAATGCCGGGCCCTGGCCGCCTCCAGCAGCTGATACAGCTTGTCCAGCGGCATCTGAACCTCTTCGGCCAGCTCCTCATCCGTGGGCGGCTGTCCCTTTTGCTCCAGCAGCCGGGCGGAGGCCTCCTGAACCTGTTCAAACTGTTTGGACAGGGACGGCGGAGCAAACGACCACTGCCGAAGTTCATCAATCACCGCACCGCGTATCCGGATATACGCATAGGTCTTAAATTCCGCATCTTTCGACGGGTCATAATCGTGAGCCGCCTTCACCAGGCCGATCGTCCCCGCCGAAACCAAATCCTCCCGGCTCAGCGGCGGATGCAGATACGAAACCACCTGACTGACAATCCGATGGACCAGCGGCAGATACTGCAGAATCTGCTGTTCAGTCTGACTTTCCCGAACCTGAGAGCCGTAGGCGCGAAGGGCCTGTCCGGCGGAAACCGCGGGCATCTCCTCCAGAAACTCACGGGCCATCCGAACTTCCGGCCCAACCTCCGGCTGTGCCGGTGTCGTGGTAACAAACGGTTCTGTCATTGCCTATCCCTGTCGGTTTGTTTGCGAAGCTGACTTTCGACAATCGCATCCAGCAAAATTCGTATCACCATCCGTCCGCAGAATTGAACCACCGCATACATCACAACCGCCCCCGCCAGTGCGCGGCTGGCGCAGACGGCCGGACTGCATCCAAACAGCCAGCCCGCCGCCGCCATCAGAAAAAAGACAAAAACCGCCGAATACACCGCCAGAATTTTTACGTTCTGCTCCACAAAAAACCCTCAACAACGGCTCAATCAGACTCCGACCGGCTCACCCGCCGGATTCAGCACCGACGAAACCTCCGGCAGCGAAACCGTTTCAGCCGGATTGACCGACGTTCCCGTACAAATCTCATCATAGGCAGCCACTGGCAGACGCTGCAGAGACCGCGAAATCAGATTCACCAGACCCGGCCGAATCCGCGCATCGCACAGAAGAACCGGCTCCTCAATCCCTTTGTCCAGCATCTCCTTCCACGCCTGTGCAATCGCCTGATTCAGCTGGGAAGCGGCCTCCGGCGGGACCGCCAGCGTGATGGTGTCCGCTCCCTGCTGCACACAGCCCAGCAGCTGATGCTCCAGCGACGGTTCCAGAACCATCGCATTGATTTTGCCGTCCGGCCCTTTGAACCGCTCCGTAATCGTCCGGGCCAGTGCCTTGCGGGCACACTCCGTCAGCAGGACCGCATTCTTTGTTCGTCCGCCGTGTTCTCCGAGCGCCTCCAGAATCAGCGGCAAATCCCGAATTGAAATCCCCTC
Source organism: Anaerohalosphaeraceae bacterium (assembly GCA_037479115.1). Lineage (NCBI taxonomy): Bacteria > Pseudomonadati > Planctomycetota > Phycisphaerae > Sedimentisphaerales > Anaerohalosphaeraceae > Anaerohalosphaeraceae bacterium. Next base: position 97,212 of record JBBFLK010000008.1, read on the forward strand.
CTTGAGCAGATTCTGCAGAACCCGCTGAACCAGCCCGACCGAAACCACCTCCGGCACCACCTCCCCGACCAGCGACGGCTGCACCTTCCGCAGCCGCTCCAGCAGCTGCTGAACATCCTCGCGGCTGAGCAGCTCATGGGCATGCCGCATAATCGTTTCCGACAAATGTGTAATCAGAACCGACTCCGGGTCAATCACTGTATAGCCGTTCAGTTCGGCCGTTTCCTTATCTGCCGCCGCAATCCACAGCGCCGGCAGACCGTACACCGGCTCTTTCGTCGGGATTCCACGCACCGGCTTCTGAACCGCCCCGGAATCCATCGCCAGGTATTTGTCGGGCTCAATCCGCCCGGCGGCAATCACATGGTCATACAGCCGAATCTCATAGGACGAAGGCTCCAGATTGATATCATCCCGCAGGCGAACCAGCGGAAACACAAAGCCCAGTTTCTGGGCGATTTTCTTCCGCAAAGCGCCAATCCGCTCAAACACACTGCTTTGACGGCGCGGGTCCACCAAATTAATCAGACGGACCCCAACCAAAATCGACAGAATGTCCGCCTGCAGGAGTTCCTCCGCCGGCGGCTCATCCGGCGACGCAGACGACGAGGTCTCCGGTTTGCTCTTTTCAGACGATTTCTCCAGCGAGGTCTGCTTCCTGGCTCCCCAGCCCAAAAACCCAATTACGCCCGAAATCAGCAGGAACGGAATCTTCGGAAAGCCCGGAACCAGCGCAAAGCCCCCGATAACCCCCGAGGCAATCAGCAGCGCCTGAGGCTGGCGGAACATCTGCTGGGTCATATCAAATCCGACGGTGTTCTCCGAACGGATTTTCGTCACCAGAAAGCCGCTGCTGACGGCAATAATCAGCGAAGGAATCTGACTGACCAGGCCGTCGCCGATGGTCAGGACGGAATAATGCCGCAGCGCCGCTTCGATCGGCATTCCCTTGGTCCACCCCAGAAGAATCCCGCCAATGAGGTTAATGGCCGTAATAATCAGACCCGCCTTGGCATCTCCCGAGATAAACTTGCTTGCACCGTCCATCGCTCCGTAAAATTCGCTTTCCTTGACGATGGCATCCCGGCGCTGCTTGGCTTCCTTATCCGTAATAATGCCCGCATTCAGATCCGCATCAATCGACATCTGCTTGCCCGGCATTGCATCCAGAATAAACCTTGCGCTGACCTCACTGATGCGCCCCGCTCCTTTGGTAATCACCACGAACTGAATCACCACCAGAATCAGGAACATCACCAGTCCCACAACCAGATTGCCCCCCGCCACAAAATTCCCGAAGGTGTGAATAATCGTTCCGGCATTGCCCTGCAGCAGAATCAGACGCGTGGAGGCCACATTCAGTGACAGGCGGAAGAGCGTCGTAATCAGCAGAAGCGACGGAAACGTGGACAGCTCCAGCGGCTCCTGAGCCGCCAACACAATAATCAGAACCGCCACCGCCAGTGAAATGCTGCACGCCAGCCCGATGTCCAGCAGAAAAGTCGGCAGCGGAATCAGCAGCATCGTCAGAACGCCCACCAGCCCCGATGCAAACAGAAAATCACTGTTGGCGGCCAGTTTGGCGATAGGCCGGCTGCCAAATCCTTTCTCTGCTGTTCCCGCAGAACGCCCGGTCATTCAAAAACCCCTTCCTCAGCTTGATTTGGCGGCGGCGCCGGACAATCCCGCCGCCGCATTCAGAATCTCGCGAATCCGAACGCCGTAGCAGTCTTCCACCACCACAATATCCCCTGCGGCAAACGGCACCCCCTGCACAATCAAATCCACCGGCTCGCCAATCCGCTTCTCCAGCGACAGAATTGAGCCCGGCTGGAGCTGAAGCAGACGGCGCAGCGGAATATCCGTCTTGCCCAGCGAAACCGTCACCGGCAGCTGGATATCCAGCAGCATATCCAGATGTTCCTGACCGCTGCGAACATCCTGCCCCTCCGCCGATGCAAAGTCCGCTTCCTGAACCGCCGTCGTGCTGTTGGGACCGGAAACGATGGACGCCTCCGGAACCGCTGTCTGTTCTGTATCCGCCATATGAACTCTCCCTGTTCCCCGCTTTCTTCTATTCGCTTTCCGCTTCGCTGATAACCAGCACAATCTTTCCGTTCTGCTGCGCCGGATAGGCAAAAAAGCAGGGCTGTCCGTTCAGAAGCACCCGCCACGGACGCCGAATCTTCTGCCCCAGCACAAGCACATCCCCCCGCTCCAGTCCCGCCAAATCTCCAAGTCCAATCAAATTGGTCTCCAGCGTGGCGCAAACGGAAACCGGAACCTGACGCAGCCGCTCCAGAATCCGGGCCGAACACTGGCTCGGATTCAGCGCCGCCGGCGTCGGAACCCCTGCAAACGAATCCAGAAGGGCCGATTCGAGCACCAGCGAAAACTCCACCGCGCACGAGCCGTACTGAATCTCCAGCGTCCATTCGAACAAATCCTCCAGAATCCGGGAACGCATCAGCCAGTCCCCGCGCACCGGCTGGCCGGCAGGCTGAACCTTCAGACGAATCTGTTCCTGGAGAACGTCGCTCAGAAAACCCGCCAGAACCGTGGAGGTATCCATCAGAATCGACTCTTCCAGCGCCGAAAACTCTCCATTCTGACCGACCGCCGCCTCCGGGTCATTCAGCATCTGCGCCACCAGAAACCGGGCATTCTCAAACGTGAACAAAAGGCAGCCCACACACTGCTTGCTGTCATCCCGCAGCCCGATCACATACGGGCCCTCTTTGCCCACACCGACCGTCTGTGCCAGACGATACGCAAAATGCTCCCGAACCCCCTTCAGCACCCCCTCCACCGTACTGTTCGTCTGTTCGCTGAGTCCTTTCTGAATGGACAAAATCATCCGGTTGCCCAGCCCCTCCAGCAGGGCCCGCGCATCGGAACCGAACCGATGAGGGCGTGTCCAGTCAAACTCCTCCGCGGGCTTCTCCGGCTCCGGCACCGCCGTCTGCCGAGCCCGCTCCACCAGACGCATCAGCTTCTCACGCGGAAGAACAATCGTTGTCTCTGCACCGCTCATTGGACGGCAAACTCCCGAAACAAAACCCGCTGAATATACGGACGGCCGTTCGGAAACAAAAGCTCATTAAACTGCTCGCGGATGTGCCGCTTAATCTTTTCCAGATTGCGGCTGCCGCGCACATCCTCCAGACTTAAACCTGCAAAATAGGTCGTCAGCCAGTCCCGCAAAACCAGCTTCCGCTCGTTCAGGTACGCTTCCCCTTTCGTGCGGTCCATCTCCGGACTCATTTCCAGCGACACCGTCACCCGAACATAGCGTGTCACCCCCGGCTCATCCAGATTGGACACAATCGCCTCCAGTCCCTCGTAAATCCATGCCGGCTGATTTTGGCTGTTCTTCAGAAGGAACTCATCAAAGTTTTTCTCCACCTTGGCCGGTTCGGCCGTTTGAGCCGCCGGACATTCCGAATCTGTTCCGCCCAGCAGCTGCGAGAGGGCAAATCCGCCGCTCAGGGCCCCCGCCGCCACGGCCCCCAGCATCACCCAGAACATCCAGCCGGTTTTCCCGCCTTCCATCGGCACTGATGTACTTTTCGTTGTCCGCTTATCCTGTCCTTTTTCCGACGCCATATCCGTCTTCCTCTGCTTGCCTTACTGTGCTGCCGAAATCTCCTGATGTCGATATCGTCGAATCCGCTCCCGAAGCGTCCGATCGCTGATTCCCAGTTCACGGGCCGCCTGCGTCTGATTCCCGCCGGCACGCTTCAGGGCCGCCAGAATCGCCTGACGCTCCACCTCTTCCAGCGAAATCCTCTTTTCCAAAAACCGCTCCTGCGTCTCTGCGGACTCCTCCGCCAGCTCCTCCATCAGACTCGGCAGCCCCGTCACTGACAGCAGCGGTCCTTCCCCAAGAATCAGCGCCGTCCGCACCACATTCCGAAGCTGCCGAACATTCCCGGGCCAGGAGTACTGCTCAAACAAATCCAGCGTCTCCCGTTCAATTCCCTGAATCTGACGGCCCGTTTCCGCCGCATACTGGTTCACAAAAAACCAAATCAGAGCCGGCAGGTCTTCCTTTCGCTCCCGAAGCGGCGGCAGCGTCAGACGCACCCCCGCCAGACGATAATACAGGTCGGCCCGAAATGCGCCTTCCCGCACCCGCCGAAGAATATCCTGATTGGTCGTACTGATGATGCGTACATTGACCCGAATGCTTTCGCTTCCCCCCACCCGCTCAAAGCTCATCTCCTCCAGCACACGAAGCAGCTTGGCCTGAAACGCCGGCGGCGTCTCCGTAATCTCATCCAGCAGCAAAGTGCCTCCATTCGCCCGTTCAAAACGTCCTCGATGGCTGAACAGAGCCCCGGTAAACGCCCCTTTTTCATGCCCGAACAGTTCGCTTTCCAAAAGCGTCTCCGACAGAGCGGCACAGTTCACCCGAACAAACGGCCCTTCCGCACGGCGGCTCCGGCTGTGAATGAAATGAGCCAGCAGCTCTTTGCCTGTTCCGCTTTCTCCGCACAACAGAACCGAAACAGAACTGCCCGCCGCCTTCTCAGCCGCCCTCAAAACCTCCTCCAGACGCCGACTGCGCCCAACCATCACCTGCCGGCGTTCCAGCGATTCAAAGCAGAGCAATGCCTCGGAATCATGAACCGGAAGATACCGGTCCAAAACCGCCGCCAGACGCTTCGGACAGACCGGTTTGACCAGATAATCCGCACAGCCGGACCGAACCGCCCGGAGGGCTTCCTCGGACGAGTCCCGTCCGACAGCCACGACCGGTGTCTCCGGAAACTGCCGGCGAATCTGACCAAGAAGCCCTGTTCCGGACCCGGACGCCCCATCCTCAATCGACGGATTGTAAAAAATCAGCGTCCAGGCGCATTCCCCCAGCAGACGCCGCGCCGTCCGCTCCGCTGCGGCAACCGTTCCGCGAATCCCGCGCTGAGCCAGAGACTCCAGCACAAGCCGGTTAAACTCCGCTTCTCCGTCCAGAATCAGAACCTGTCGAAACTCATTGAGATTAACGGTCGGCTTCACGCACCAATCCTTTCAGGGTTGACGCCTGCAGACTGTCCGCCAAATCCAGCAGTTCCAGGGATGCCCTGGCGGCCCCATTCCATCGGCTGCCGGGGGCCTTTTGCAGCAGCTCCTGATAAAGCCGCCGCGCCGCTTCCGGCTGAGAATGACGGAGACAATTGGCCCGCTGAAAAACCGCCCACTGCCAGTCCGGCTCACTCGGTGAACCGGCCCGCTCGGCAGCCAGCCGGTAAAACCGCTCCGCCCGCTCAAAATCCCCGCACCGAAACAACGCATCCGCCGCCCCCATCGCATCAATCGGCTGCGCCACTGCATCCAGCCGCTCCAGTCCGCGGGGAGCTTCGGCCGCGCGGACAGCTTCCGGCAGCGGCTTTTCATCCGTAAGCTCCGTTTTTTCCGCATCAGACGCCGGCTGCTCGGCCGCCTCCGACGCAGACGGGGATGAAGCTTCTGTGCCGGACGCCTTTTCCGGCGAATTCTCTCTTGGAGACCGAACCGGAACGGTCAGCCGCTCCAGCCCGGCAATCAGCAAATCCAAGTCCACCGTGCTCACCGACGTCAGCGACAAATAGACCGGCTGAATCTGCTCCTGAAGAATCTGCCGCCGCAGCTCGTTCGTGCGGCTTGGAATATTCGGGTCCTCCGGTCCGAACGCCGCTGCGGAAATCCCGGCAAAAACCGCAGCCCAAACCAAAATGATGAAAATCCGGCACTTATTCACGGCCTGCCTGCCTCCTGCATCGGGACGATGCCTCCATACGCCATCGCAGCATCCGCATACCGCTGCTGCCCCTCATAGACACGGCCCAGCAGCACAAAGGTCTTCTGACGCATCGATTCCGACACCCCTTCCATCGACAAAATCTGCTCACAGAAGGTCCGAGCCGTGTCCAATCGACCCCTTTGGAAAGCTGTCTGGGCCAGCAGATACATCCCTTCTTCAATTTCTGACGGCTCCTGCAGGTCATACACGGCTTCTGTCAGTTCCTTCTCCGCCGCTGAAAAATCCTGCATCTGAATATAACAGCGGGCCAATTCGAGCCCTATCTGGGCCCGCAGCCCGGCATCCGCAATAAACTCCCGCCGGCGCCGCAGCAGCGAAACCGCCGTTTCCGCCAAATCCGTCTCCCGCAAAATCCGGCTCCGCCGCAGCAGCAGTTCACACATCTGCTTTTGGCTCAGACGCGATTCAGAAATCCCCTCCAAAATCTCAATGGCTTCCACATAATGCTGACGGGCAATCTTGGCCTCTATCAGATTCAGATTCGCCTGAAACGCTTCCTCCTCCGTCAGATGCTGACGCAGCGATGCCTTCAGAACAGCAGCGGCAGTTTCGTAATCCCCCCGTTTCAGACAAACCTGGCCCAGCAGATGAAGAACAGGGCCGGTCTGGCTGTTTTTGTCCTGCTCCATCAGTTCCAGCGTCTCATTCAGCCAACGCTGGGCCTGCTCATAATCGCCGCTCTCATACGCACACCGTCCCAGGCCATACGCCGCACGGGACCGAACCGATGAGGAAAAATTCAGCCGATAGACCTTTTCAAAAAGCCGCGCAGCCGTCTCATACAGGCCCTTCTCTGCCGACGCCTCCGCCAAATACAGATGTGCCTCATCGACCGCCCGATTTTCCGGATACTGCATCACCAGCTCGTTCAGGTCCGAACGGGCTCCTTCAAAATCTCCCAGCTGCGCCTTCAGTCGGCTCGAATACGCCAGCGCATAGGGGGCCAGCGGGTGATGAGGATAGCGGGAACTGACCAGCTTAAACTCGCTGAGCGACGGAATCGGCTGCCCCTGAAGCGCATACAAAACGCCCAATGCATAATGGGCATTCGGAGCTCGGTGTTCGCCGTGGTACCGAAGCAGAAAACGCTGCCACATCGCAACGGCCTCCGCCAGAAGTGCGGTCCTGTACTCCTCCAAATCCTTGTAGGTCTCCGGGTCATACAGCCGGGCGGATGCCCCGTCAAACCGCCACAGCAGGCCGGTACTCCCGACCGCCAGCTCCGCCAGATACGTCCCCGCCGCAGACGGCAGATACAGCGTCACCGGACGCCGACGCATCGTTTCCTCTGAAACCTCCCACAGAACATTGATGCCCGAAGCGGTACTGTACTTCCACAAAATCTCCTCCAGCGGACTTCGCAGGCAAACCGCCGTCCATTGCGACCCTGTTTCTGCCTGCGGCCGATAGACAATTTTCGGCCCCAGCGCCCCGACATTAATTTCCTCAAATCCCCTCATTAAAAACGCCTTCAGTGCCGCCGCATCCTCCAGCGGAACCTCCGCAATCGGCACTGTATCGGACCACAGCGGCCCCGGCAGCAGGCCCGATTCCTGCTTGAGTTTCAGCGCTATCCTCAGCAGCGCCTCCGCCGCGACAAAATAGGTGTCCGATTCCATCGTAGCCGGCATCGTCGAATCCATAACCGACATCAGCGACAACGCCCGATAGGCACTCTTTCGAGCCTCCAGAAACTGCTGATTGTGCATCTGCAGAAAACACAAATGATAATAGGCCAGGGCCCGCACAACCGGCGAACGGCTTTCGAGCGCCTGGGCAAACAAGGCCGTCAAAATCTCCTGCTCCTGTGTCCTTTGCAGACAAAGAGCCATCCTCAGTGTCAGATAATCGTCCAGACAGGCATCGGCCGGGTTGTTCTTCATCAAATTTTCACGAAGACGCCCAAAAACATAGCAGGCCTTAAAATAGTCCCGGGCCCGGTACAGCTCTTCGGCGGAACGAAGCGATACCGACTCATCCAAAACCTTTCGCGTCAGCGGACTGAGCTGAACGCTCCGCATCAAAACAGTCGGATCCATTGCCCCATCTCGGCCTGTTAATTTAGGCAGTTCAGGAACCGTTTCCAAAGGCAAATTAGACTGGACTGAAGCCGGCTCCGCCGCCGCTTCAACGGGCTTTCGCAAAGCCCCGGACAAAACCAAATAGCAAACAACCCCACCTGCCATCAGAGTATTCACAGCCAGCAAAAAAAGAACCCAAAACCAGCGGCGGTCCCAGGATACACCCGTTTGAACCCGACGGGCATCCGACAATATCTCGGCACCTTTGGACTCAGGTTTCGGACTTTCCTTCCGAGGCGGTTTGCCGACAAAAAGCTCCTGTTCCCGCACTTCCGGAGAAATCGGGCTGGCAAACAGTTCGAAAGGACTCTTTTTTTCAGCCATTTAATTCCCTATATTATCCATCCACTATTCACACTGTAAGCGCACAATACACTGCTCCCGAAATGTGCAAGAAATGTGCCACCCAATCAAAACTGTGTTTTTTGTTAGAAAAATGAGGTTTTTGAGTGAAAAAACGCCCCCAATCCATCCAAAAAATCTGCAAGACTCCCCCTGCCTGTCTGTTTTCCATACAAAAAAAGGAATCTCGACAAAAGCCGAGATTCCTTGGTTGTTCATCCTGTCTTATTCAGCCGGAGCCGGTTAAGCAGACTCCCGTTTCTGCCGGGCGGCGGCAAACAAATCCACCTTGCCCTCCACCACCTCCGGCGTCACGACATATCGGCCCGGCTTGGGTTCCTCCGGCAGGCGATACATCAAATCCAGCATTAAATCCTCCACAATAGCCCGCAATGCCCTCGCCCCTGTATCCCGCTGCATCGCCTTCTTAGCCAAAAGCCGAAGGGCCTCATCCGTAAAACGCAGCTCCGCATTCTCCATTTCAAAAAGCTTCTGATACTGCTTGACCAGTGCATTCTTCGGCTTGGTCAGAATGTCCACAAGAGCGTCTTCATCCAGCGCTGTCAGGGTTGCGATAATCGGAAGTCTCCCCACAAATTCCGGAATCATCCCGAACTCGATAATGTCCTCCGGAGTGACTTGAGAGATAATCTCCGAATAATCCGCCTTTTTGTCGTGCCGCCCTTCGTATTCCGAGCCGAAGCCAATCAGTTTTTTTCCCAGACGTTTCTTAATGATGTTGTCCAGCCCCACAAACGTCCCGCCGCAAATGAAGAGGATATGCGTGGTATCCACTTGAATGTAGGCCTGCTCCGGATGTTTCCGGCCCCCCTGCGGAGGAACATTTGCAATCGTCCCCTCCAGCATCTTCAAGAGTGCCTGCTGAACCCCTTCCCCCGAAACATCGCGGGTAATCGAGACATTTTGTGTCGTTTTACCGATTTTGTCGATTTCATCGACATACACAATCCCCCGCTGGGCCGCTTCAATATCAAAATCCGCCGCCTGCAGCAGCCGCAGCAGAAAGTTTTCCACATCCTCGCCTACATACCCCGCCTCCGTCACCGTCGTCGCATCACAGATGGCAAACGGCACATTCAGCACGCGGGCCAGCGTCCGCGCCAAAAGCGTCTTGCCGGACCCCGTTGGACCAATCAAAAGGATGTTCGACTTATCAATCTCCACATCCTCATCCCGACTGTCTGTATGCAGCAGCCGCTTGTAATGATTGTGAACCGCCACCGAAAGGGCCTTCTTGGCCTTTTCCTGACCAATCACATATTGATCGAGGAACTCCTTAATCTCCCGCGGTTTCGGCACATCCCGAATGAGTTCTGAAGACGAGCTCTGCCGGCGCTTTTCCTGCCGAACAATGTTGTAGCAAAGCTCGACACAATCCGCGCAGATATACACCCCGCCCGGACCCGCCACAAAGGCATCCATCGGATGCTTGCTGCGCCCGCAAAAACTGCACATTTCCCGGGTTTTTCCCGAATTGTTTGTTTTGGCCATTTATCGACTCCGTTTTACGGTTTTTCTCGATTCTTACCAGTTGTAATTATTCTACCCCTTAAATCCAAAATAGGCAACCCGCTTTTCCGCCGAAAAAGTTTGACTTCTTCCTCCGGACAGCATACACTAAGACAATAATCAAGGAGTTTTTCAGCATCGTTTCGCCCTCTTTCCGAGCAACCGTGAAACGCTTCTGAATCGCAAAAGAACAAAACCAGAACCTGCTTTTCAGGAGGTCCAATTATGAAAAACTCTTGGTTTCTTTCCGTTTTGACCGCACAAACCGTCTTTCTGTCCTCCCTGTTCGCCCTGACGCTCGACACCGGCTCCATCGTTCAGGTCAATACCAATGAAGACAGCCGTCCTTTCGGCTACAATGAAACGTTCGCTGCCTCATCCGAAGCCGTCGTCTGGCTGGATGAGCGAAATCCTTCCGGAGTTCCTCAATTATACGGCATCCGAATGGACGACCCCAACCGCACCGAATTTCTCATTGACCCGTACGTTCCCTGGGCCAACGGCGTCAAAATATCCGGCAGCCGAGCCCTTTACAAAAGCGAAGACTTTCCATCTCCGAATGTCCTGAGGGTCGCCGACATTCAAAATCCCGCCTCCCCGCAGATTCTCACCATCCAGCCGAACATAAACGTTTCGGTCTTTGACATCAACGGACCGTGGATTGCGTACGCCGGTTCCGGAGAAAGCACGGAGTATCGAGATATCGTTACAGCCGCGGATGTCTCAGACTTTCAGAATCCGCAAACGTACCGAATCGCCGAGCTTCCGGAAAACGCCTACGTCAGCAGTCTGGCTCTTGAATCGCCTTATCTGGTCTGGATTGAATATACAGGAGAAGGCGGAACGGCAAAAATAGCCGACCTAACCAACCCCGCCGCCCCTTCGATTCAGAGTGTTCCTCTGCCGGAAAATTTTTATCTGGAAAGCATCCGTGTCTCCGACAATGCCCTCATTGGACGCGCCTGGTACGGCTGGGAGGTTGTCCTGTGCCTGGTTCGAGATTACCGAGCGCCCCACTGGACTATCCAGCGAATTCGACCGGGCGGCATTCTCGATGAATATCTGCACAGCGGCCCTCGACTCGACGGGCCCTTTGCCGTCTGGGTTACAACCGCCCGAGCCCCCGCTTTCCTGGATGACAGCGAGCCGCGAAACGAATCCGGCTGGAAGCTCAAAGCCGTTTCCATCTACAATCTCGGCAACATCGTCACCCTGCTGAATACGCCTTATGAAAATGAAATCGGATTTGCCGATATCGCCGGCAGACAAATTGTCTGGTCTCAGGAGGAAACCTATATCCAAGCCGACCTTTTTCAAGCAGCTCTTGAGCTCGAATGCGGAGACTGGGGCTACAAACCCGGCGACATCAACAAAGACTGCCGGGTCGATCTGGAAGATTTGGCCTGTCTGAGCCGGAACTGGCTGTCCTGCACAACCCCCGACCAGCCCGATTGCCAGCTCGGTTCTTAGCAGAGAAAGCGCCGTTTCGCTTTATAAAACAAAGAAAAACAGGGTTGTGACAGAAACCAACAAACCGGAGTGTTTTTGCCCGACGGCCCTGATGCGGAAGCTTATAAGTGGTAATCTCCGGCGGCTTCCGGCTGATAGAGAACTTTTTCTATCCGAAGTCGACGCAAACCCGACGGCACACGCCATTGGATTTCATCCCCCTCCCGATAGCCGAGGATGGCTGTTCCAACCGGTGCCAAAACTGAAACGGCCCCGTTGTCTATATCTGCATCCTTCGGGAAGACAAGGGTGTAAATCATTGTCTCAGAAGTATCAATATCCCGCAGCAAAACCTTTGAGTTCATTGTCACCACATCCGGCGGAACCTCCTGCGGTGAAACAATCCGAGCCCGTCGGAGCTCTCCTTCCAGGGCTTGAAGGTCCTCTCGACCGCCGCCGAACATCCGGGCTACATCAAGTAGCTCTTCCAGCCGTTTCTGATCAAATTGAGTGATGTAGATAGTCCTCTGTTTCATGCAGCGGCCTCCAATTCAACTCTTCATCCTCCCCAATATAGTCTTTCCAGATACCGGCGGCAAGCCAAAAGGGCGAAAAACAGGACAGCGGCTTACTGAATATGGACTCGTCCTTCTTTGACCTTCAGCCGACCGGCGGCAAATAATCGGATTGCCTCCGGATAGGCAATGCATTCCTCCCGGAATACCCGGGCGGCCAGGGTATCCGCATCATCCCCTTCCAGCACCGGACAGCATCGCTGCACAATAATCGGCCCGGCATCATATTCATTCGTACAGAAATGTACCGTGCAGCCGCTCACCTTGCAGCCCGCCTTCAGCACTGCCTCATGAACATGATGCCCCCACATCCCCTGCCCCCCGAAACTCGGCAGCAGCGCCGGATGAATATTCATCACCCGGTTTTCATACCGCTTGGGAATCTCCCAAAGACACAGCCACCCCGCCTGCACGGCCAAATCCACGCGGGCCTTGTCCAGTTCCTCCGCAATCCGCTCACTGAATGAATGAACATCTGCAAAATCCTTCCGGCGGATAATCACCGGCTCCAGCCCGATTTCCCGAGCCCGCTGCACCCCCGCCACCGTCGAACGGGAACTAATCACCAGCACAATCTGGGCCGGCAGACGTCCCGCCTGAATCTCCTGGTGAAGATTCACCATCGTCCGCCCGCCCCCGCTCAGCAAAATCCCCAGCCGAATCGGCTGAATATCCCTCCATGAGCCCTCCCGGTAAATGTCTCGCCGCAAATCCATTGCCTCATTGGCCAGCTTATCCGCCTCCGCGTTTTTCTCTCGCGGAATATGCTCCGCCCTCCACCGGTCAAAACCGGCCAGAATCTTTCGGCATGCCTCATACAACGGCAGGAGATTGTCACTTTTGACCTTGTACTGCCCATTGAGCTGCCGTACCAGCAGTTCGCTGTCGCTGAACAGTACGAGCTCTTTTGCCCCCCGCTTTTGAGCCGCCCGAAGCCCTTCCAGTACCGCCGTGTACTCTGCAATGTTATTCGTCGTTTCCGGCTGATAAATCGCCCGGCTTTCAATGAATTCCCCTGCCGGCGTCTGAAGAAGATATGCCCCCGCTCCCGGACCCGGATTGCCCCGGCTGCCTCCGTCTGTATAAAGATGTAAGACCATTTCTCCTTTTGAACTCCCCATCTGGGCATCCTTGAAAACAAAAAAAGCGGCTAATCTGTACCGCTTTCCCTCAGATAGAGGATTCGTGTGCAGTTCGTACAGCGTAAAATCTCATCTTTGGTCGTCAGGATGTTCACCATCTCCGCCGGCAGCCCCATAAAACACCCTCCGCAGCTGTAGGAAGCTGAATGCTCATCCGACTTCTCAATCGCCGCCATTGCCTCGCCGTCATACGTCTCGGCCACCCGGACAAACAGATTCAAAACCTCCGATGGAATCTGCTTAGCCGCTTCGTCCCACTCCGCCTGAATTGCATCAATATCCTTCTGATACTCGGCCGCCTTGACCTCCGCCTCCGTCCGCACCTGCTCCACGCGGGCCTTCTGCTCTTCAATCTGCTTTTGAATCTCCGCACACGCCGCCTGGTCGGTCTCCAGATTCTTCATCAATTCGAGAACCTGATTTTCGAGTTTGGCATCATCGGCCTTGGCGGTATTCAGTTCGGTGAGGATGGCGGAATATTCTTTGTTGGTGCGGGCCAAATTGAGTTGAGAGCGGAGTTTGGCAATGTAGGCATCACGCTCCTTCAGTTCCAGCTCCAGCCGGTCCGCCTGAATTCGGGTCATCCGGATTTCCTCCTGCTTGGCCTCCAGATTGCTCTGCAGGGTTCGCAGCTGGTTTTCCTGAAAGAGCACGCTCCGACGGCATCGGTTCAGCTTCGTCTTGGCCGCCCGAAGCCGATTTTCGATCCGCTGGAGCTTGATTAACCCCTCTAAAATCGGTCCCATCGAAAGTCCTCTCTGAAATTGTAAAAGTTCCCCTCATCAAATTAAACGAAATATTATGACCTCCCTGAAAACCTTCCGCAATAAAATTTTTCCCGATTTTCTTGCTCTCCTTTTCCCCTCCTCTTCACCGGAATCCGATTCCCCTCCGGCTATTTTTTCTCCATTCTGAATTCGTAATTCTTCATTTCCTTAATTCTTACCCGGGGCTATTGCCCACACTGGCTGATTCAAATCCCGACGGCCTATTTTTTGGAGCCTGCGTCAGCAGGCATCATACGACAGCCCCGCCCGCAAGGGCGGGGAAAAAAGAGAATGAAAACCCTATCCCCATCTTCCCCGGGCTTACGCCCGAGGCTATTTTCTCATATCAGACCTCCATCATTCCTA